>JBDTEK010000215.1:0-6558 GCA_039922575.1 Ginsengibacter sp. | reverse complement strand
AGAAAACCCAAGGTTTCATTTTCCCTTAATAACCGATTGTGAAAATTTTCAATCGTTTCCAGCAAACTGTCATCACACTCATCCATATTTTTTAAAATCTCCGAAAGGCGCATTTTTAAATTTACGTCCTCCTCAGTTAAGGATTCAAGTGTTCGGTTCCATGTTTCATTTTCACTCCGAAACTGACTGACTAATAAATTAGCTTTTGGGATATGTCTTATTGTAGAGTCTGAATGCACGTTTTTTATTTAAGAATGTTTTTCAAAAATATTATAAATAATAGCACTTTTAAAGGATATACGTCAGTGAAATAGATGAGTGTGGTCAGGGTTTTATAATTGGCATTATTCTTTTCAGATAAGACGTCCCTTATTTAAATTTTATCATGGGTAAAAAGAACATTGTTTATTATGAAATGGTTTTCAAATTATTTTTTCAGCACCTTTGATTCTTACAAATTTATCAAACCGGATATGCCCTGAAAATGACTATAATCAGTTGATTGAATAATTCTAATTATATTGGCTTTGCGCAAATATCTTTTTTGATTTAAATCATAATTTAAGGTGATCGAAGTCATCTTAAAATCAGGTTTATAATATTATTTTGCACCAAATAAATATCCATGCAAAGAATATTAGTTCCGACAGATTTCTCTAAAAATGCCTTAAAAGCAGTTACGTATGCCTCAGAGATAGCACAAAAATCCGGAGCTACTATTTTTTTGTTGCACGTTGTTGAACCCGATATTAACATGATAAAGCTTACCGGAGATTCATACAGAGACGATATAGTAAAAGAAAGATTGGAACAACTCCATGAATCTCAGAAATTAGTTACCCATATTTACCCCGGTACCAAAGTAGAAATCCAATTGACTTGGGGCGCCACCATTGCATCCATTCTTGATTTTGCAGAAGATGAAAAGATGGATTTAATTGTTATGGGTACAACAGGCGCCAGTGGTTTAAAAGAATTTTTTATGGGAAGTGTGGCTGCTGGAACCATCAGCAAAACAAAAATCCCCGTTCTTACCGTTCCTGTTTCTTATGAAATGGAAGAACCTGACGCGATTCTTCTAACCACTAATCAATTTGAAAAAAATAAGGATCTCCTGGATAAAGTGGTTGCCATTTCAAAACTTTTTTCAGCGGCCATACATGTAGTGATATTTAAAGACACGGATGGTGATGTAAACGCGGACTACATCTATAATGAAGAACAATTAAATGATTACCTGCGTTTTTTGAAAGAAACATTTCCCGGCATCATTTTTAAAGGGGAAGTATTGGAAGGAAAAGATTTTGAAATTACCATAGACAGGTACAATGATAAAAATGAAGTGGACATAGTAGCCATGATCACTTATCCCAAAACTTTTTTTGACAGGATACTAAGAAAAAGCGTTACTAAAAAAATGGCTTTCCATTCTACTATTCCCATTCTTGCAATACCGGCAATCATCTAAAATCCTTTTATTTAATCGTTCGACCTTTTTTACTGAATATATAAACCATAAAAATAAAAATGAAAGAGATAGTAAAAAAAATAACAAGGAAAGAATTCAGTTACAAGGCTGCTGAAAATTCTTTTAAAGAAAAAAACGTAAAGGCAAAAAAATTCCTTGCCGTTTTTGATGGCTATAAATTTTCAAAAAGCACATTGGAATATGCCATACAGTTAACGAAAGAAGCAGATGCTTTCCTGGTGGGTGTTTTTTTAGAAGAATTCATTTATCGTTCTTATAATGCCGTACAGATTTTGACCTCTTATAAGAATTCAGAACAATTATTAAAAGAGATGGATGCAAAAGATAAAGAGAAAAGGGATGAAGCGGTAGCGCAATTTGAAAAAGAATGTGCCCTGGCAAAGATATCTTATTCCGTACATCGCAATAACAACATTGCCATTCAGGAGCTGAAACATGAAAGCATATTTGCAGATTTAATAATCATAAGTGGCAATGAAACTTTTAACCGGTATCCTGAAAAACCGCCCACCCGTTTTATTAAAGATTTGCTTGCGGATGTACAATGCCCTGTGCTGGTAGTTCCTGGCAAATTTAATCCGGTGGATAAAATTATTTTGCTTTATGATGGCGGGCCTTCCTCCGTATTTGCGGTAAAAATGTTTAGCTATTTATTGGGAGGCATGGGAAATATCCCCGTGGAGGTATTTACAGTTAAAGATAAAATGGAAGGATCTCATTTGCCCAATAATAAATTAATGCGTGAATTTATTAAACGGCATTTTCCAAAGGCAAAATATATTGTGGACAAAGGCGATGCCGGAGAGCAGGCGCTGGGACACCTGCGGTATCATAAGGGAAATGAGTTGGTAGTGTTAGGCGCTTACCGGCGAGGTGAAATATCCAGGTGGTTTAAGACCAGCATGGCCGATATTTTAATGGAACAAATAGGCATTCCGCTTTTCATAGCGCATAATAAATAAAATTAAAAATATGAAACGAATATTGGTTCCGGTTGACTTTTCGCCCACATCAAAAAAGGCATTCCGGATTGCGGTAGATATTGCTTTCAAATCGGGTGGAAGTATAGTATTATATCATCTTTATACGCCCGGGAAAAAAGCAACATTAGGAAGCGCGCTATTGGTAAGTGATTACAATAAAACCCTTGAAGAAAATGCTTTGAAAAGACTGCAGCGCCTCAAAAAGAAAGTGTTGGCAGATAAAGGAGAAGTTCCCGTTTCAACCATAGTGGGACGCACTCCGGTGGTAAATAATATTCTTGGGTTTGCAGAACATAATCAGATTACTATGATTGTGATGGGCACACAAGGCGCCAGTGGATTGAAGAAAGTTATAGTAGGAAGTGTGGCAGCGAAAATCATAGAAAAATCTGATATACCTGTACTTTTAATTCCTGAAAAATTTAAATGGAAGCTACTTGAAAAAATAGTTTTTACTACCAACTTTCAACGCGCTGATAAAAAAGCATTGCCGGTTATATTTGAAATGGCAAACCTATACGGGGCATTGGTAACCTTTGTGAACCTGCATGATTCTTATGATTCGTATTATGGAGTCGCAGAAGATAATTTTGATACGTATGCTTTCAGTTTGCAAAGAGAGTTTAATGATTCAAGAATCCAGTTTAAGCAAATAAAAACGACTTCTGTTGTAAAAACAATGGAAAAACTTCATGAAGAAATCCCTTATGATATGTTGGTGATGGCCCGCAGAGAATTGAGTTTTCTTAATCGCTTTTTTCAAAAGAGTTTTACAAAAAAGATGGCTTACATCACTACGCAGCCTCTGCTGGTGATTCCGGAAAAATAATATATAAAAAGAATTAATGAATTAATTTAAATAAAAATAATCCAGCATAATTCGCAAGTTAAATACCTCCGACTCATTAGAAATTCATATTAATGCAGCGTTTTAATGTATTATTGTTTTCTGATTGTAACTTTAAGCTTAATTCAAATCCATAAAAATGGTAAGAGCAAAAAACTGGTGGCTAATTTCACTAAAAGGAATCATCTTCATTTTTTTGGGAATTTATATTTACAAATTTCCTGTAAGCGGGATGCTGGGACTCATAATATATGGCGGAATTTTGTTGTTTATCTCAGGTATAATCGAAGCCGGATTTTCCATAGGAACAAGGAAAGAGAACAAAGGCTGGCTATGGCAGATGGGAGAGGGTTTACTTGATATTTTAATAGCTGTTATTTTGCTTTCAAATATAGGTTTAACGGCGATAACCCTTCCATTCGTATTTGCCATCTATGGAATATTGACAGGTATATTCTGGATAATTCAGGCAGTTTTTTTCAAACGAAAAGAATATAAATTCTGGATAATTGCACTTATTGCAGGCCTTTTCAGTCTTTTGATTGGTATCTTGATATTCTATCGTCCTGTGCTTACCGCGCTTACTATTGTCGGTATAATTGGGATTCTTTTTATGGTGCATGGATTTTTCCTTTTGCTATTTTCATTTGAAATTAGCGGTGCAAAGAAACCCATTTCTTTAAAGTGATTTTATTGAAAAAAATAACAAAAGAAAGAACATGTCCTTTGAGAAAGAATGCTGTGTTCTCCTACTTCCTAAACTTGACTAAGTTCATCTTTTTACATGACTAATGTCATTATTGAGCAACTCTTACGAAGTTACTTTTGTTCCACAATAACCACCTGTTATAGGTTATAATTTTTGTAAACACTTTAAAAAAAAGACATGAAACTACAGATAGACATCCACACACAAATTAAAGATGCACAGAAAAAGTTTAGAGAAGTATATCCATTTTTAAAATTAGAATTTTCTAAAAACCCACACTCTGAAAATGAATTATCACAGCAGGAAGGTAGATTAACCACTGAAAAAATCATAAGTGAGGTAAAACAATCCTTTAAACCAGGTAGTATAGACATTAATAAACATCGCACCGCAATAGAGGTAGAAAAGGACTTTTATGAAAAGTTTGGTGTCGCATCGCAGGTATCCCGAAAATTAAATAAAACCTGGATAGAAACTTCGGTAACCGATGACAGGACACTTGAAATGCAAAATCAACAAGGACAGATGTCAGTAATCAAAGGGCAGGTATTTCTATGAAAGAAGAATTTGAAAACAGATGCATGGACGTGAAAAAACGACGATCACCTCAAAAAATAAATTGTTAAACTAAAACGAGTTAATAATCATTTGCATGGTAATTGATATCAATGGGATTATACCTGATAAATAATATTTTGAACTTTGTTTATCAAATAAAAAATAGAATGTCCATGAATAATTTATCAAAAATTGTTATTGCAAGTGCAGCCGGAATCGCAGTAGGCGGAGCATTGGGTTTATTGTTTGCATCTGAGACAGGGATTAAAACAAGGAAAGATATTTCCAAAAAGAGCAAGAAAATTCTGGGAAAGATCAATGACCACGTTGGCAGAGAGAGATTGATGGAATTAAAGGAAGAATTTGAAGACCAACTCGAAAAAATTAATGACAGAATAAAGAAGTTTGCCAATATTAGTTAATGAGCTTTTTATAGATCATCCTATTATTAGTCTGAAATTGAGCAAGAAGAAGTGCGGAATCCTTAAAAAGATTCCGTATTTTTTATTCAGAAATACTTTCCATATAGATTTATTTCAAATCCTAACTGTTCAGAAACTCCTGATTATTTTTCCCTGCGACTTTAAAACAGACTTCATCAAAAATAAAAAAAATAAAAATTGTTATTGTAAATCTGGGCGATTGAAATGATTAGAATTATTCTTCATCTTCCCCTTTATCTTTTTTATTTTTAGGCCCGTGCTTTAACACCCTGGCTTCTGAATAAAAGATAATTTCTTCAGCCATGTTCTTTGCCTGATCGCCTACCCGTTCTATTTTTCTGATGGTTGATAAAATATACAATGCCTGCTCTATCTTCTCAGGGTTATTTTTGATATAGCCGGCAATAACAGAAGCTGCATCTTTATTGATGGCATCCAATAAATCATCCTTTTGGAAAACTTTCCGGGCAATCAAAGTATCTTCCTGTTCAAAAGCATCCATAACCTGGCTTACCATATGATTACCTTGTTCAAACATTTCAATTACCCGGGTAATTTCCAGAAGTTGTAAGTCAATATCTTCAGGAATATTAACAACAAATTTCGCAATTCCTTCTGCGATATCACCTGTTCGCTCGAGGTTCATATTTATTTTTAATACCGCTAATAAAAAGCGTAGATCAATGGCAACAGGTGCAAATAAAGCAAGAACATCTTCGCAATCACTATCTATTTTTAATTCATAAGCGTTCACCCTTTTTTCTGTTGCTACTATCTCACGTGCCAAGTCTTTATCCATTTTCATTAACGCCTGCTGCGTTTTTTGCAACTGCGATAAAACCATGGCCCACATGTTCAAAGTTGTAGATTTTATTTGTTGTAATTCGTTATCCAGTGGGGTTGGTTTACGTTTCCATTTTAATAATGCCATATTTTTTATTTTATATAAATTCTTTTCAATAATTTTTAACCGAAATGGCCTCTGATATAATCCTGTGTTTTTTCGTGTTTTGGATTGGTGAATATTGTTTTAGTGTTATCTGCTTCTATTAACTCGCCCAGATAAAAAAACGCTGTTTTATCGCTCACCCGCGCGGCCTGCTGCATATTATGGGTTACCATCAATATAGTATATTCCGATTTAAGTTCATGAATTAGTTCTTCAATTTTGGCGGTAGAAATTGGATCCAGCGCAGAAGTGGCTTCATCTAATAACAATATTTCGGGATTCATTGATAAAGCCCTGGCTATACACAATCTTTGTTGCTGGCCGCCTGATAAGAAAGTACCTTTTTTGTACAGGGTACTTCTCACTTCCATCCACAAGGCCGCACGTTTTAGGGAAGTCTCTACTATTTCATCTTTTTCAAATCTACTGAGTTTCACTCCGTTCAAAATATATCCTGCAATTACATTATCATAAATACTCATCATTGGGAATGGGTTCGGATGTTGGAAAACCATACCCACTTTTCTTCTCAGCAACACAGGATTCATATCGTATATCTCTTCTCCATTGAGTTGCAAAG
>JBDTEK010000214.1:0-7160 GCA_039922575.1 Ginsengibacter sp. | reverse complement strand
AACCCGTCAAAATAATTTCAACGGGTAAAGAATATACTTAAATTAAATTAAATTTTTATTTTTGGAGAGCCGCAACACCTCTTGTAAGCTTGCTTTTTAAGTTAGCTGCTTTATTTTTATGAATAATCCCGCGTTTTGCAAGTTTATCAATACGGGAAGAGATATCAGATAATTTTTCTGAAGCAGCAGCTTTTGTATCAATTACTTTAAAATCACGAATCATATTCCGGGTAGTTTTGCCCTGGTAACGATTTCGCTCATTTCTTGAATTACTTTGCCGTACACTTTTCTTCGTTGCTGAATGGTTTGCCATTAAATAAATTTTTTGGGCTGCGAAGATAGTAAATATTTTGAAAGAAAGCGTTGCCCATTTAATTTATTTTACCGTGGCTATCTTGCAAGGAATGGAAATCGTTTATGACTTGTTAAAGCGGACTTCTTAGTAGTTAAAATCTTAATATTCCCATTTCCCTTGGGTATCTTGGCAAAAAGAAACGATATTTGCACAAATTTAATAACAACGCATTTTATGCAATTTTCTAACCTCCCAAAAGTATTTTTTTTATACGGGAAAAATGGTAAAATTTGCCTCTCATCATGAAAGATATTTCATTTATTACTGCATCGCATCCTTCTTACATTGAAAATTTATATACGGATTTTAAAAAAGATCCAGAGAGCATAGATGTTGATCTGAGGAAATTTTTTGAGGGCTTCGATTTTGCCGCTTCCAGCCAAAACGGCCATTCGGCTGGCATAGAAATTTCTGCAGGTAATCTTGATAAAGAATTTGGAGTTTATCAGCTTATTCTTGCATACAGAAAAAGAGGGCACCTTCTTTCAAAAACTAATCCTATCAGGGAAAGAAAAGACCGCAGCGCCAATCTCGATCTTTCTTATTTTGGACTAAGCGATAAAGACCTTGAAACGCAGTTTGAAGCCGGCAAATTTACGGGTACCGGAAAAGCAACTCTTCAGAAAATCCTTGATCATTTGAAAAAATGTTATACAGGATCTATGGGTGTGCAATTCACTTATATCAACGATGTTATAAAAACAGATTGGATAATAAATGCTGTAGAAAATACAATGTTACAGCCGGTTCCATTAGAACAAAAAAGGAGGATTCTTCAAAAGCTGAATGAGGGAGTTATGTTTGAAAAATTTCTTCAAACGAAATATATAGGACAAAAAAGATTTTCATTAGAGGGAGGCGAAGGCACCGTTGCAGCTTTGGATGCTATAATAAATGTAGCGGCCGAAAATGAGGTGGAGGAAGTAATAATTGGTATGGCGCATAGAGGAAGATTAAACATTCTGGCCAATATTTTGGGTAAAACCTATGAACAGATATTTACTGAGTTTGAAGCAAAGGCAACACCGGACTCAACCATGGGCAGTGGCGATGTGAAGTACCACAAAGGATTTAGCAGCGATGTAGAAACTTATGGGGGTAAATTGGTTCATGTAAAACTTACTCCAAATCCTTCTCATCTTGAAGCTGTTGACCCGGTTGTTTTAGGATTTGCACGTAGCAAAGCGGATGTTGTATATAGCAGCGATTACGATAAAATATTACCTATTCTTATTCATGGAGATTCCTCAATAACAGGGCAGGGCATTATTTACGAAGTTCTGCAGATGAGCGGTTTGAAGGGTTATTGCACAGGTGGTACTTTGCATTTTGTAATCAATAATCAGATAGGGTTCACTACTGATTTTGATGATGCCCGCACTTCAGATTACTGTACTTCGGTAGCCGCAATGATACAAGCTCCTGTTTTTCATGTGAATGGAGATGATGCCGAAGCAGTTGTGAAAGTTTCACAGATAGCTATGATGTACCGGCAGGAATTTAATACAGATATTTTTGTTGACATGGTTTGTTATCGCCGTCATGGACACAATGAAGGAGATGATCCGAAATTTACACAACCGGGTTTGTACGCCCTTATTGACAAACAGCCCAACCCGCGCGAAGTATATGTAGAATGGTTGAAATTGCATGGCGAAGAAGGCGCCGCAAAGCTTGCCAAAGAAATGGAAGATAAGTTTTGGAGCGATTTGCAGGAACGTTTGGACGAACTAAAACAAAACCCGTTACCTTATAGTTATCAAAAACCCGAACTATGGTGGCAGAGCCTGAGAAAAGCGACTGCGGATGATTTTAATAGATCACCTGTAACAGCTGTACCGAAAGAAGAGGTTGAGAATTTATTTCATGCAATAATGAAATTGCCGGATAATTTTAATCCATTGAAAAAGATTAAAAAGATTCTTCAGGAAAAAATTAATCTTTTCGATCAGGAGGGGAAATTTGACTGGGCAACTGGTGAATTACTTGCCTATGCAAGCGTTTTAAACGAAGAAAAGGATGTGCGAATGAGTGGCCAGGATATACGACGCGGCACTTTCAGTCACAGGCATGCCGTTATAAGAGATGAAAAAACTGATGAATTTTATAGCCGGTTGAGTAAAATCTCTGAAAAGCAGGGGAAATTAAGAATATGGAATTCACTTTTGAGTGAATTAGCAGTACTTGGTTTTGAATACGGATATGCCATGGCAAACCCGAATACATTAGTATTGTGGGAGGCGCAATTTGGTGATTTTGCTAACGGTTCACAAACCATAACTGATGAATTTATTAGTTCTGCTGAACAAAAATGGGGCAGAATGAATGGAATTGTTCTTTTATTACCGCACGGTTATGAAGGACAGGGACCTGACCACAGCAGTGGAAGGATAGAGCGTTTTTTACAAATGTGTGCCGAATTGAATATGGTAGTCACCAATGTAACTACAGCGGCCAACTTTTTTCATTGTTTAAGAAGGCAGCTCGCATGGCCATTTAGAAAACCATTGATCAATTTTTCACCAAAGGCAAATCTTCGTCATGCCGGCAGCTATAGTAAAATAGAAGAATTTACTACCGGAGGATTTAAAGAAATCATTGACGATGCTACAGTAACAGATGCTGCCGGAATTACGAAAGTGATATTATGTTCAGGGAAAATTTATTTTGATTTGGATGAAAGACGGGAAAAGGAAAACAGAAAAGATATTGCATTAATAAGGTTAGAACAATTGTATCCTTTGCCTCAAAATCAATTAGATGAGCTCAATAAGAAATATAGTAAGGCAATATGGTATTGGGTTCAGGAGGAACCTCTGAATATGGGGGCGGCTTCATTTTTAAGGATGAATCTGAGTTCGATCAATTTTGGAATTATCAGCAGACCACCAAGCGCAGCTACAGCAACAGGATATTCAAAAATTCATAAGGAAGAACAGGAAGAGATTTTAAAGACTGCTTTTGAAATTTAATGTAATAATTTGATTTTAGCAGGGTGGAGAAATCGATTCAGGTGCTTCCTGACTTCCGGACTTTTTAAAATCGTCGGCTGAAAGTATTGATTTTATTGAGATGAGTTTTTAAAATGGGTGTTGCAAGAAGGCGAAAAAGAGAAAAAATCATACTTTCGTTTTTTAAATTAGTTGAATAATTTTTTAATATTAGGAGGTGTTTGCCGACTTTATAGACTCTTTCCAATTTCTTTTTAACTTTCTTTTTTTCTTGAAAAAAAAAGAAACAAAAAATTCAAGGAAAACCCGATCGCTCCGCGCGTTTTTCCATGCCAGCTCACGGCAAAAGCCCTTAGCAGAAATTTGCTCTCATTTAACCATCTTTTGGACTCCAGATGTTGCAACGCTGAAAAAAGGAGACTGCTTTTGAAATTTAATGTAATAATTTGATTTTAGCAGGGTGGAAAAATCGATTCCGGTTCTTAATTTACCCATTAGGAAATCTTATGCCAATAATGGCGTACATATAATTATATGATCCGTCTTAAACTTATTCTTGCGCTGATCCTTTGGGTATCTTCAGATAAAACTACTAAAGAATATAAAATTCTGAAAGGCTTGAAAAAAGAAAATCTCAGGGATAATATTTACCCCTTTAGATATTGAGAATCTTAAATAAAAAATATGTACTACTTTATTTATATTCTTCAATCAGAAAAAGACAATCTGTTTTACGCAGGTTATACAAACGACTTCTAGGTAAGGATGGAGATGCATAATTCAGGAAAGGTCATTTCGACAAAAAATAAAATTTCTTTAAAACTTATTTATTTTGAAGGCTGCCTCAATCAACATGATGCCACTCACAGAGAAAAATATTTAAAAAGATCATGGGGGAAAAGATATATTAAAGAACGTATGAAAAATTATCTAACGGCGTGAACCAACACCGAATTGATTTTGAATATGCTTGCCGAAGCGTCAACCAAAGATATTTCGCAAGCCGTAAGTCTCAAAACTTTCGATGAAAGCTAGAAAGTGGCCCTCCAAGGTGGCAAAGTAGCCAGGGTAGCAAGGCTGGAACTGGAAGCAAGAACCGGTAAAAAAGTGGTAACAGGATTAAATGCCAAAGTAGCTTTGGATAATAGAAGTACCCGAAAAAAGATATAAAATTCGCTCCGGTGTAATTTCCGCCGGAATGTTTGAGTTAGTCTGCTCATTTTCTAAAATATTTGCTCTAATGCCGAATTGGTCAGTGGTTACATCCTAAATCTCTTGGCGCTGAATATTATTGGTTATTCAGTAACTCAGTGTTTTTCCCGGAACCAGCGCTGCTGATCTTCGGTGGTGGCCGCTATCTCATACTTTGGAACAAGTAACCTTTTAATGCCTTGCGAGTTTTTCGATTCATTCTCTACTTCACTTTGGTGCATTTCTCAATTTAGCTTAGGTTTGTAAATCTTAAAAAAAATGAATGTCAGTAGAAATTAAAGTGCCTACCGTGGGCGAAAGTATAAGTGAAGTAACCCTTTCCAAATGGATAAAGAAAGATGGGGATTGGGTGGATAGAGATGAGGTTATTGCTGAACTGGAAAGCGAAAAAGCAACCTTCGAAATCAATGCAGTGAAAGCAGGAGTGCTCCATACGGCCGCAAAAGAAGATGACACGTTAAAGATAGGCGATGTGGTAGCTACAATTGATGATACTGCCCAAAAGCCTGCTGGGAAAGAAGAGGCTAAACAACCTGCAAAAGAGGAAAAGAAGGTAGCAGAAGCTAAGCCTGAACCTAAACCCGCTGAAAAGGAGCCTGCTCAGCAACCTAAGAAGGAAGAAAAAAAAGAAGCTGATAAAGATGTAAAAGCTACTCCTGTAGCAGCAGCAATGTTGGCAGATAAAAAGGTGGACGTATCTAGAGTAGTACCAACAGGGCCACACGGAAGAATTACCAAAAATGATGTTTTGGGTGCGCTTGAAAACCCAGGAAGGACGGTGGGAAAAGAGCTTTTTAGCCGCAAAGAAGAATTGAAGAAAATGAGTAACCTGCGCAGAACCATCAGCCGCAGATTAGTAGAGGCAAAAAACAGCACTGCGATGCTTACCACATTCAATGAAGTGGATATGAGCGCTATAATGGATTTGCGTACTAAGTATAAAGAAGTGTTTAAAAAAACGCACGACGTTGGCCTGGGATTTATGAGCTTTTTTACTAAGGCATGCTGCTTTGCTTTGCAGGAATGGCCATCCGTGAATGCAAAATTGGATGGAGATAATATTGTCTATTATGATTATTGCGATATTTCTATTGCGGTTTCATCACCCAAAGGGTTGGTAGTTCCGGTAATAAGAAACGCCGAAAGCCTGAGCATGGCAGAGATTGAAAAGGAAGTGATACAACTGGCGGTAAAAGCAAGAGACAGTAAACTAACCATTGAAGAAATGACAGGAGGAACTTTCACAATAACTAATGGTGGAATTTTTGGTTCATTAATGAGTACTCCCATTATTAATATACCGCAAAGCGCGATTTTAGGAATGCACAACATAGTTCAACGCCCTGTAGCAGAAAAAGGCCAGGTAGTGATAAAGCCGATGATGTACATAGCATTAAGCTACGACCATAGAGTAATTGACGGCCGTGAATCGGTTAGCTTCCTTGTGCGTGTAAAAGAAATGCTGGAAAGCCCGGGTCAGCTTTTATTCGGAAAAGATCCTGTGAAAGCGTTGTTGCAGTTATGATTTTTTGAATTTTAGATTTATGCTTTTAAATATTAAAATTGTGATCTAAAGGTTGTTTATTTCAAGATTCAGATTTCGCATTGGATTATTAGCTCATTTTCACATTAATTAAATTGTGATGATTAACGGGGAGTTTGCTTCCATAAATAACAGGAACCATTTTTTTCGTTATTTACATTATGCGATCGCTCTTCTCGCGGCTTACCGGCAGGAAGAGCCATTTCATACTTACCTGAAAAAATATTTTTCTTCTAATAAAAAGCATGGTTCCACAGATAGGAAACAAATCACTTCGCTTTGTTATAATTATTTTCGATTAGGTAAGGCTGTTAGTATCGATGATTCTTTGGAAGAAAAAATATTACTGGCAAATTTTTTAATTGAAAATACAACCTCACCTCTGCTTGAGAAGTTACGACCTGAATGGAATGAAAATATTGATTGTCCGATAATTGAGAAAGCGGGTCTGGTAAAAGGCAAATTCGACATTGAAAAAATATTCCCTTTCCAAAATGAATTAAGTGAGGAAATTGATTTTCAGAATTATAATCTTTCTTTTTTACAACAGCCAAAATTATTTATAAGAATACGGCCTGGATATCACCAACGGGTAGAACAGAAATTAAAAGCAGCCAATATTTCTTTTGAAAAAATAGGTGATAATTGTTTGGCATTTGTCAATAATGAAAAAGTTACCATACTGTTGGAAATTGACAAAGAAGCAGTAATCCAGGATTTTAATTCTCAGCGAGTGGGTGATTTTTTAACATCAGACATCCTAAGTCCAACGTCAACCACTTCCGTCTGGGATTGCTGTGCTGCAAGTGGTGGGAAGTCAATTCTTGCTTTTGATATTTTACAAAATATAGAGCTAACGGTAAGCGATACACGTAAAAGTATTCTTGAAAATCTAAAGTCCCGTTTTGCGAAAGCAGGGATAAGAAAGTATCGGGCTATAGTAGCAGATTTAAGCATCAACTTTGATAAGAATATTTTTGATAAGACAACTTTGTTTGATTTCATCATTGCAGATGTTCCTTGCACGGGGTCTGGAACGTGGGCAAGAACACCGGACCAACTTAATTTTTTCTCAAAAAAAAGTATTCAAAAATATGCT
>JBDTEK010000213.1:0-18083 GCA_039922575.1 Ginsengibacter sp. | reverse complement strand
AGGGTAAGAGGCAAGGCAACACTAATATTTTTAAGCATTTGTGTGATTGACCACCTGCTTTCAATATCGTCACGTACTCTCACAAACAAAGTATCCGCCCCTACCGGAATTGTATTGAGTGGAATATTTATCACAAAGGATCCATCAGCAGCGGGAACCCCAAATGTTACAGGAGTACAATCACCAAAACCATTGTCAGTTCTAAAAAAGTATTCTCCGTTTAGCACCTTATTATTTTCATTTCTATATACTTCCATATTTCTGCGGAAAGTGATACTCCATCTTCCGAGGTTATCTTCAAAGCGGCCGTATAATTTATGATAGCCTTCGGATAATGTAGAAGCAACTGCTGAAAAGTTTTGAAGTATTATTGAGTCAGGAGTGGTTATTGTTATTGGCAAAGCCATTCCAAAACCCGGATCGGTATCTATAAAGTATTCTCCGCTTACGATAGTCGTTTTGGCTTCTGAAGCGAGCACTTCAATATTTCTTCTTGAAGTAAAGCTCCAGTTGCCATTGCTGTCTTTGGTACGAATATATAATTTATGATAGCCCGGCGTATAGCTGCTGAGGTCTATGGTGAAAGGAAAACTGTTATCGGGCGAAGGAGTGAATGTGACTTGTATATTGTTGCTAACCCCTAAATCCGTATCAATAAAATATTCACCCTGCACCACGTTTTGCGCCAGGCAAGCAACGCTTAACCCGGAACAAAATATTAGGATTAAAATTTTTTTCATGATAAATTATTTTATGGTTCTTGCACTGATAGTTACCGGCAAATTGGTAGATGTGGCGCCAGGTGTTGTAACCTGGTAAATAACTGGTATGGCTGCAAGGCCTGATAGTGTATAACGACTTATAACAGCAGCACCTCCGAATGCGCCACGGTCAGTACCATCAGCGCCGGTGTTATTTGCCTGCGTGCCGGTTGCAATCTGGTATGCGCCATCAGTAGAAGTTGACGTAATAAAAAGCGTAGTTATGGCCGGAACCACAAGATTATTATCTGCAGTGCCGAATTGTGTAGATAGCGTTCCAATATTATAAGCAATAACACCGGCCGATGCTGCAATATTCACTTTGGCATTCGTGGGCATCAGTATATTATTTTTGAATTCGGAGGTTGAGAAGGCCAGATTAGGGGTGGCAAGATTATCAGGTCCGTCAAATACATTGTTATCGCATTGTAAAATTGGCCATAGTGTGGTTGGATTAGCCAAAGGCGTACCCCAGGTGAATGTTTTTTGACAGATGTTGTTATTGAAAACTAAATCTGTAGGTGGCACAAAAAATGTGTTGCCGTTAGTGTTAATAGCGTTATTAACAACAGTGTTCGGGAAGAAATTTTGTATGATATAAACATCTGAGAGCGGAAACCCAAATACTATCTGACCTTCAATTCTGCATCGTTTCACTATAATCCCATTGACATTAATGTAAACATCTCTATCAAAAGTATTTCCTGCACTTACTATGTCCACTCCAATTAATTGTGAATTCTCCGAGCCGGAGTTAAAAACAATTCTGGCAAGTTTAGATTCTAAAACATTGTTGGAAGTTTTAGGATTATCTGTAAGAAAATATCCGGCGCCAATAATAACAAGTCTTTTGGTGATGGTGGTAAACGAGTAAGTTATTGTTGAACCTTCCAAATGTATGGTATCCCCGTTATTAACAATTCCGAAGGCTACTGCCTGGTCTACCTGGGCAAATACCGGATAAGCCGCCGTACCTCCAAAATTATTTCCCCATTTCGTGCTGCCATCATAATTTGATTGATTATTTACCCGCCATATTTTGGCATTTGCCTGTTGTGCAATAAGGCAAATGGCAAAAGTTGTGATGATGAAAAGTAATTGCTTTGTTTTCATTTTATTTTATTTTAAGAATGATCAAAAAAAATGCATGGCCAATTCATAGAATAGAACGATCCTTCGAAACAAATTGAATTTGTGGAAACAGATGGTAAAGTGTAAACTTAGTGAGGCATTTTCCGGTTGTCAACCTCCATTTATTTTTTGCTTCACTTCATTTATTTTTTGCAATAACATTAATTTTTTAAAACCGTCTTTAATACATTTCTTTAACTACAATAAATTATTTGTATGCCGTTGCTGCATCATCAATATTCATAGTTTTAAAGGGTATTAATACATTACCAGGAATAACTTTTATAAGACTGTACACTCCGCCATTCCAGCTCCACACTTCCCTGTTTAAACCCGGTGTTCCGGTAATCAGATCAGGAAACCCTAATTTACCATTTAATAAAACTTTTACTCCCTGTCCTATCTTGCCGGGGGATGGCTGGTAATTACCGTTGTTGTTTTTAGTATAAAAAAAATAAGTATTCATAGGGATTCCAAGAGGCGCTGTGGTGGCGCAAATGAAAACTTCTTCCGTTCTATCATTATTAAAATCTGTGGGATATACTTTTATTTCAATTTTTGATTTTCCTCTTTTTGTTTTAGCATTTAATTCATTTTCTGTAAAGCCAGTTAATAGAGCAATATCATTTTTATCCTTATCAGTTAAACTTGTTTTTATATTAGCAAAAAGAGTTGTGGCCAATGGGCTAAGATTGGCCATTTCTTTCGTTGATGGTGATTCTTTTATTTTGGAAGCCTGTACCACTTTAACCGGAGAATCCATTTTTAGTTCATCGAAAACAAATTTATTTTTCATCAAGCTATCAGGTAAAGTTTTTTCATAAACCACGCTTATAACTTCTTCTATTGATTTATCTGTTTTCAGTGGAGGTTGATTGTGCTTATACACATTATATCTAGTTCCATCCCACCGATATACATCAAACTTCGTTGGTAATTTTTCAAAACCAGGGCCTTCGGGTTCACTGGCAATTAAATCGGGATAGCCTTTATTTGATGTTACTCTTGCGTATAATCTGGGTGAGTTGACACCATCCTGAGCTACATATTTACCATCTTTATTTTTTATATAAAGAACTAAATCCTGTAACCATTGCCCAAAAAAAGTACCATTTGTTCTCTTAAAAATTTCTTCAACCCCATCATGATTAAGGT
Organism: Ginsengibacter sp.; assembly: GCA_039922575.1. GTDB lineage: Bacteria > Bacteroidota > Bacteroidia > Chitinophagales > Chitinophagaceae > Ginsengibacter. The sequence goes on along the minus strand of JBDTEK010000213.1, from coordinate 15,036 downwards.
CTGCGGCAACAATATCAACATCTACCCTGCCGCCTTCATTTATTCCTATTATTTTATTTTCATCTAAAAGTACTACTGAAGTATCGGCTCCCTCTCTGTATTGAATAGCGTAGCCTGTCGCAAAGAATTTTTTCTCTGTAGCAGATAGTTTAGTCTTTATATTCCGAAATAAGTATGCAGTAATAATATCAGGATTTGAAATGGTTTTTATTGGTGAAGTATAGTCAAGGCTGAAAGTAAAAACATCATTTCCAAAATCTTCCTGAGACCGGGGTTTAAAGTTTTTGTATTCCAAATAAGCTTCTCCATTAAATTTATAAGTTACCGGAGATTTTGAATAAGTAGAAGCACTAATAACATTGTAACCATAATTTTTTTCGTTGTAAACTTTAAGTGGTTCATCAGATGGTTCGTTGAGATTTCCCGCTACATTATATTTGTTACTTTTTTTAATAAACACTTTGTAGCTTGATTTATTCATATTTCTTGAAAACAATAATATTTCTTCTGCTCCATCATGATTCATATCAGCCGGCAGGGCTTTATAAGAAAAACCCTTATCAGAAATACCTTTTGCAGGAAGTAATTTCTTCGTGTTTGTATTAAAGTAATATCCTGTCTGTAAAAAAATATCATTTTTATCCGCATCCGATATTTTTGTTTTTGCATCTTTAAATAATAATGCAGCCCCTGGTACTAATGTTTGAGCGCTTGTAAACAAAATTTTAGAGCAAAAGATGAGTGTGAGAATGCAAACTCTTTTTAAGATTGTTAACATGATTTTTTTTATAATTTTGATTGAACAGTTGACAATTCCTTCGTAAACTTAGTTGACCACCAAGCTTATGTCAACTTCTATTTATTATTTGCAGCCTTTTTTTTATTTTTCGGCAGAAATATTTAGATAATTGAAAAAAATGGTTACCTTTTATCCACCAAGGAAAAAAGTATTTAGCATTTCTCTTGTTAGCCTAAAAATTATTTTATGATTAAGGCTTTTATTCTTATTTTTTACAGTATTATTTCTCAATCAACTTTCGCACAACAAGCCCGGTTAGATTCATTATTAAATGCATTAAAAAAACATCCTCAGGAGGATACCGTAAGGCTTAATTTGCTGAATGATATATCTTACGACTATTACCAGCTAAACCCTCTCGAAGGCATAGCCACAGCTAATAAAGCGATCGCATTATCTCAAAAACTGAACTTACCAAAGAAACTCGCAACAGCTTATTTTTATAAGGGAATCAATTTAGGAATTAAAGGAGATTATAATAATGCTTTAGAATTTTTAAACCGTTCTGTAAAAATTTTGAACGATGCAGGAAACGGCCAACAGGCTTTGAAAGTACAAAATAGTATAGCGATCATTTATATGAATCTATCTGATTATGAAAAAGCCCTTGATATTTATTTTAAGAATATGAGAGAAGAAGAACGATTAAAAGATGATAAAATGATTGCGCTTGCTGCAGGAAATATTTCCATTTTATATGAAAGAATTGGCAAGTTGGATCTTGCCTTACAGTACAACCAAAAAGAAATAGATATTTATAAAAAATTAAATACTGTTACATCGCTTGCCGATGCTTACGCTGCAAAAGGAAATATTTATGATAATCTAAATGAGCCGCAGAAGGCCATTTATTTTTATCAGCAGGGCTTACAAATAAGCAAAGGCATTAATTACTTAATAGGAATCGCCAATAACATGGGGAATATGGGCAGTGTGTATGGTGAAATTGAAAAGTTTGATTCAGCCTTCTACTTTACTAAAAAATCGTTGGAAACATATAGTCAAATGGGAGATAAAAGAAATACATCTACTTTGTATGGCTATCTTGGCGATATAATTATCAGCTCGCCAAAAAGTATTTTGATAAAAGAAAACATACTGCCCGAAAAAAAATATACAACTGCATTGGGTTATTATCAGCAAAGTCTGACCTTATCAAAAGAAATTGGAAGCGTTTTAGAACAATCTCAGGCCTGGAAGCAAATCAGCAATGTATACAAGCTTCAGAAAAAATATGAACCGGCGCTTAGTGCTTTTGAAAATTATATAAGATTAAAAGATAGTGTGCTAAACGAAAATAAAAATAATGCAGTTGAAAAAATAAATATCAAATATGAATTTCAAAAAAAAGAAGATTCTATTAAAGCGGCCAATGATAAAAAAATGATTATTGTATCTGCGGAGATCAGTAAACAAAAAGCAATAAAAAAAACTATAATTACAGGAGCTATCATTTTATTAATCTCATCCTTCGCCATTTTTATTTTTTATAAAAAAAACCGTGATATCAAAGGCCAAAAAGTTTCTGCTGAGTTCAATTCAAAAGTAGCCGATACAGAAATGAAAGCCTTGCGTAGCCAAATGAATCCGCATTTTATTTTTAACTCACTCAATTCTATTAGTGATTATATTTCCAAAAATGACGTGCATTCTGCTGATCTGTATTTAACCAAGTTCGCAAAGGTGATGCGCATGATACTCGAAAATTCCGAACAAAAAGAAGTAAGCCTTAAAGATGATTTGAAAGCGCTTGAATTGTATATGCAATTGGAATCATTACGCCTGAATAACAAGTTTGATTATGAAATAAAAATTGATGAAAACATTGATGTGGAAAATACATTAGTTCCACCACTCATCTTGCAGCCATTTGTAGAAAACAGCATCTGGCATGGTCTTTCAGCAAAACAAGCTAATGGGCATATTTTAATCCAGATAAAGAAAGAAGGTAAAATGCTCAACTGCATCGTGGAAGATAATGGCATTGGCAGAATAAATTCCAATGATAATTCTGTATTAAGCGATAATAAAAAACCTTTAGGAATGAAGATCACTAAAGCAAGGATAGATATAATTAACAAATTAAAAAATTCTAATGCAGCAGTAAACATTTCTGATCTTTCAGAAGGAATGAGAGCAGAAGTCATGCTACCGCTTGAATTAAGTTTTTAATAAATGATAAACGCAATAATTATAGATGATGAGCAGCATTGTATTGACAGGCTAAAAGATCTATTGATTGTCGATCATTCAGCATGGGTGCAACTAATTGGAATTTCACAAACAGTAGAAGAAGGAATAAAACTGATTACTTCCATAAAGCCGGATCTTATTTTTCTTGATGTGCAGATAGGAAACAGCACAGGGTTTGAACTCTTAAAAAGATTATCTGACCGGCACTTTGAAATAATTTTTACCACTGCCTTTGAAAATTATGCCATCCAGGCTATAAAATTTAGCGCGATAGATTATTTATTGAAACCAATAGATAAAGATGATCTGAAAACAGCGTTAAATAAACTCTCAGATGAGATCTCAATAAAGATGACTTCAGCCAAATTAGATATACTGCTTCATAATATTGAAAGAAAAAATGACGGACTGAAAAAAATAATTGTCCCAACTGTAGCCGGTTTTGAGTTTTTGGACGTGCAGGATATCATACGTTGTGAAAGTGATATCAACTATACTACGATTTTCTTAAAAGAAAAAAAGAAACTCATAGTAGCTAAAACTTTAAAAGAATTTGAAGAGATGCTTAGCGATCATAATTTTTTCAGGATACATAATTCTCATCTGATCAATCTTGCATGTATAAAAAGTTATCATAAAGGTAAAGGCGGCTCTGTGATATTAACAGATGGCACCGAAGTTGAGGTTTCAACAAGACGCAAGGATGATTTTCTGAAAAAGCTTTCTAAATTATGAGCTGCTAAAAATGGAATTGTTTCGCGGTTGAATTGATGAATCGTTGAATTAATATCCATTCACGATTCATCGATTCACCATTCACGATTTCACCATTCACCATTCACGATTTCACCATTCACCATTCACGATTTCACGATTTCACGATTTCACGATTCTCTAATAACCTGTTAACGTGCCAATAATAAATTTCAGGAACGAAGCTTTACAAGTTGTATTAAATTTGCGCCATGATGCGAGTAAGTTTTTATTCTTTAATTGCAATGATGATTTGTTTTCTTGCATCGTGCAATTCTCATGACAAGGAAACTACCCAGGAATTAAAGTCTCCCAATTCTATACAATCGTTAAAAGATGACATCCAAAAGTATCCGGACTCTCTGGCACTTATTCAAAATTTAATAGAATCCTATAGAAACAAAGGATACTATGATTCTGCACTGGCAGTTACAGATTCTGAAATAAAAAAAGACAGCGGAAATGCTTATTTGTGGAATATAAAAGCAACTTTATTCTTTGAAAATAATGATACTCCAAATGCAATTAAATCTCTTGAGCATGCTATTGACATATATCCGTTACCCGAGTATTTAATTGCTCTTGGAACCATTTACGCTGAAACAAAAAACAAGAATGCCCTGATGATCGCTAATGAACTTCTTCATACCAATAAAACTAAATCAGGGAAAGACGCATACTTCATAAAAGGGCTATATTATAACTATATGAATGAATTTACTGAAGCTATTTCTTATCTTGACAGTTCATTGCGTCTTGATTTTACATATATGTATTCGTATCGCGAAAAAGCAATAGCATTGTATAATTTAGAGAAATATCAGGAAGCTTTGGCCGTTTTAAAAAGAGCCGTTACTATTCAAAATAATTTTGATGAAGGTTATTATTGGATGGGAAGATGCTATGAAAAATTAAATCAAAAAGAAGAAGCTATTCAAAGTTATCAAAACGCGTTATTGTATGATAAAGACTTTGCGGAAGCACGGGAAGCGTTGAACCGGTTAAAAAAGGAATAGAAATATCAGGAATCAGTTTTGAGATACCAGTTAAGAATAAAACATTAAAATATAACAAACCGGGAATCCAACATTACAGCAATAAAAAAATCTAACAATCTAATAATCTAATAATAAACAACATGCCATTAATCGCCCCCTCCATTTTAACCGCTGATTTTTTGCATCTTGATGATGTATGCAAAATGCTCAATGAAAGCAAAGCAGATTATTTTCATCTCGATGTAATGGATGGGCGATTTGTACCCAACATTAGTTTTGGAATGTCTGTAATAAAACAATTGCGTAAAACAACCACGAAATTTTTTGATGTACACCTGATGATACTTGAACCGGAAAAGTATGCTGAAGAATTTAAAAATGCAGGTGCCGATGGATTAACGGTCCACCTGGAGGCCTGTCCACATCTGGATAGAAATATTCAACAAATAAGATCACTGAAAATGAAGGTGGGCGTGGCTATTAATCCTGCTACTCCTGTTTCACTTCTTAAAGACATCATTTTTGATATTGATATGGTTAGCCTTATGAGCGTGAATCCGGGTTTTGGCGGCCAATCTTTTATTCCACACTCCATTCAAAAAATAAAAGAATTGAAATCACTAATTATTCAAAACGGATCGCAGGCAAAAATAGAAGTGGATGGCGGCGTTTCTCTTCTAAATGCCCAAGAGATAGTTCATGTTGGCGCAGATGTTTTAGTGGCAGGAAGCGCGATATTCGATTCGGCCGATCCAAAAGGAATAATTAATAAGCTAAAAGCTATATAATAGAAATTAACAAAATTATTATATTCAGTATTGGGCACCACCACTCCACATCATTGAAAAAAACTTTAGGGTTTCGAGGAACGAAGCGATCTCCTGAAGTTTTGTGTCAATCCTGATAGTTAAATTTATGTATTTAATCTAATGAGAAACTAACTAAAAAATGTGAATAAAATAATCTATTGAGGATGGGAAAATATATCGCAAAATTTTTCTAAAAAGATGAATGAAAAAGTCCATACTTATTCTCTTTAATCTATAGTCTAATTGACAATTTGAAATTCATTCATCACATTCCATCATGTATCTGTTGCAATACAAGTGCCGTTTGCTTTAACCAATTGGTTTGGGTAGTATCCCAATCATATTTTTTCATTAATGCATCTTCCAACATTTGCCTCGCCTGAAATGCCTCTTCTTTTGAATAAAAAGAATTGATCCATTTTTTATCCAACTTCTTTTCACTTTGAATGGTAATTCCTCCTACATACCAGTTGAAACAATTTGGTAATGCATCAAAACTCACGGTAGTAGCTCCTCCTGCGACAAATCCATCAAAATAATAAACATAAAATTGAACACATTGTTTGGCTCTGTTTTTTATTTCAGCCGCCGTTTCAGATTTTTTAGGTTTAATAGCCCATTGATAATTTTGTTTGGAAAACGGGTCTTTGCCGGCATCCGGCCAGTAAGTATGGGTCGCCTTATAAGTAAGTTCAGAAGATTTTTTATTTTCAGTTCGCTTTAATAAAAGATCTTCTTCATTGATCTTTCCAATTTTGTACACTGCATTAGTACCGTTATCAAAATTGACATTTATTGTATTTCCATTTATTTTAAATTTTCCATATGTCATTTCTCCCCGCGGGTTTTCAATCACTATTGAATCTGTCATAAACGTAATTCCGGATTGCAATTGAATGCCGTTATCGGAAAACGAAATATCCTTCGGTGTAGGGTTGTCTGCATCATCAAGCTGCCAATATTGGCAAAGCAAATGAAAAGTATCCTTTTCCGCCGGAACGATTTCACTAACCAATTTTTTATTTGCGCGCGGCGTAGGCGAGGTACAATTGAAAAAAAAAGAGGAAAGAATAAAAAATAATAATGAGTTTCGCATTTTCAAAAATAATAAAAATTGAATTGAAAGCCACACATTGTATTTCAATAAATATTATCTTCACCCCATGAGACTAACGGTTTTAATCTGTCTTCTTTTTGCAATGCTTTCCTCATCTGCTCAAAAACAATCCGCTTATGTATCAGGAACAGTTATTGATGAAAATGAGAATCCGATGGATGGCGTTACCATCACTATTCTGGGAAAGCAAAATGGAATCTTAACTTCCGATTCCGGAACTTACCGCATAAAAGTTCCTGCAGAAAAAGCATTTGCATTGGTCTTTTCTCATTCAGGATTCCGGGATGAACAAAAAAACTTTTACCTGAGTGGGAATGAAGAGGAGCAATTAACGGTAAAGCTGGTACGTACAGGCAAAACACTTGAAACCGTTGTCATTACTAACGATAAGGAAAGAAATGAAACCGGATTAATAAAAATTAACCCTAAAAATGCCATTTCATTGCCATCGGCCACGGGTGGCGTCGAAGGATTAATAAAGATATTAGTGGGAAGTAACAATGAACTAACTTCCCAATATTCAGTACGTGGCGGAAATTACGATGAGAACCTGATCTACGTAAATGATTTTGAAATATTCAGGCCGTATTTGGTCAGAAACGGCCAGCAGGAAGGACTCAGTTTTATCAATCCTGAGATGGTTAAAAACATTAATTTTTACAATGGTGGTTTTCAGGCAAAATTTGGAGATAAGATTAGCAGTGTCCTCGATATTCAATATAAAAAGCCGGTATCGTTTTCCGGTTCTGCATACATAAGTTTACTGGAACAAGGGCTTCACTTGGAAGGCGCCTCAAAAAATCAGAAACTTTCGTGGCTATTTGGCGTAAGAAGCAAAACGAATAGAAATCTTTTGAGCAGCCAGGAAACTAAAGGGAATTATGTGCCTTCTGCCGCAGACCTGCAGGCATTACTTACCTATAAAATTTCAGAAAAATTGCAATTGGATATTTTAGGAATTATTTCAGGATCTAAGTTTACGCTAATACCTGAATCCGCTCAAAAATCAACTGCAGTTTTTTCTCCCTTATTTACAGCTAATATTGGCCTTGATATCTTTTTTGAAGGACAGGAAAAAGATAGTTACAACAGCAATCTCCTCGGCATAAGCCTTCTTCAAACTATCAATAAAAGAGTAAAATTAAAATGGCTGGCAAGCCGTTACGGAGATAATGAAAACGAAAATTTTGATATCATAGGAACGTATCTTTTTGGTGAAAGAAGTTTTGATAAAACCAAACCAGATTTCGGCCAGATAACCAACCCGCTTGGCGCTGGTGTTTTTCAAAATTATGCGCGAAACGAGCTTAATATCCAGGTTTATAACATCAGTCATAAAGGAAGTTATGAGATTGGAAAACACTTTATACAATGGGGAGCAGGTATAGACCATACGATTATTGCCGATAAATTAAATGAATGGGAATTTAAAGACAGCGCGGGATATTCTTTGCCATTCGACCCGAATGCATTAAATCTGAGCAGCGTTCTTAAATCACATGCAAATCTTACAATAGATAAATACAGTGGTTATGTGCAGGATAATATTCGTATAAGCAAGGGCGTTAGAGAGGTAACATTACAGGCCGGGGTACGATTTAATTATAATTCGCTCAACGGTGAATTTTTGATTAGTCCCCGCGCTCAAATCAGTTATAAGCCAAACTGGAAGCATGATGTTGTATTTAAAGCCTCCTCCGGAATCTACGATCAACCGCCATTTTACCGTGAACTAAGAAGGTATGACGGCACATTAAATACCGCATTGAAAAGCCAGAAAAGTATCCAGTATGTTGCCGGTTTCGACTATAATCTATCTCATGGCGGCAAGCCTATGCGCATCACTACAGAGGCCTATTACAAATCATTGACCGATGTGGATCCTTATGATATTGACAATGTGCGTATCCGTTATTACGGCGAAAATAATGCAATTGCCTATGCCACAGGTATTGAAACAAGGGTATTCACTGAATTGGTAAAAGATGCTGAAAGCTGGTTCAGCATTGGAATAAGCCGGACAATGGAAAATCTGAAAGATGATTTTTATTATAATTACAAAAACGCCGAAGGAGAAATAATCACTTCTAAAACTACCGACCAGGTGGTAGCTGATAGTGTAAAAACCGAGGTAGGATATGTAAGAAGGCCAACCGACCGGTTAATAACTATGGGACTTTTTTTGCAGGATTATTTAAGTACTAATAAGAATTTTAAGGTGCATCTGAATATGATTTACGGTAGTAACATGAGTTACAATATTCCCAACAGTGTAAAATATCGGAATGCCTTAATAATAGAGCCATACATTAGAGTTGACGTTGGTTTCAGCGCTTTGCTACTCAGTGAAAAATCATTACGCCGCAGCCATTCACCATTCCGTGGTTTTGATAATATATGGGCCAGCCTGGAAGTATTTAACATCATTGACAGGGCAAATGTAATTTCTTACCAACTGATAAAAGATTTTGCCAACAATACTTTCAGCATTCCTAACCGGCTGACACCGAGGCTAATTAATTTTAAATTGCTGGCGAGGTTTTAAATTCATTATTTGCCGGCAAAATTAGTAAAACCCTTTACCAGCTTAGATAGCCTTACCACAACAACTATCCAAAAGGTAATGAGCTCAAATCTTTCGCAAAAAGTGATTCGTAGATTTAGAAAATCTTTAACCAGACAATGGTGATTTAAATCCCTGATATTTCTTTTAAAAAATATTACAGCATGAAGAAAGTCAATTTAAACCGGGTATGGGAAGCGATATAAATATCCGCAATGAATCAATTAAAATAAGCGATACATTCGTTTAGCGCAGCTACATTTTTCAGCACCCAATAAACCTATAACCAAAATTATGTCTCTAAATAATTCTTCTATTCGTAGTTTTGAATAATTGAAACATACCATTTTAATTTTTAAATAGATGACTTCCAATCAGAGCCTTTCAATCACTCAAATAGAAATTTATAAACTGTCAATCCCCTTAAAAGAACCTTTTATAATTTCCCTTGGGCCTATTCATAATGCAGAGAATATAATCGTTGTGATCCGCACCAATACCGGGATCAGTGGCTTTGGAGAATGTAGTCCGTTTATGACCATCAACGGAGAAAGCCAGGACACTTGTTTCATAGTTGGCCAATTACTCGCTACTTCATTAAAAGGGGAAAACCCATTAGATATTGAAAGCAACGTGCAGATGATGGATAAAATAATTTATGGAAATAGCAGCATTAAAAGTGCGTTTGATATTGCTATGCATGATATTGCCTCGCAAAATGCAGGAATGCCTCTGTACCAATTTTTAGGCGGCCAAAAAAATAAAACACTTGTAACTGATTACACCATCAGCATTGGCACGCCGGAAAAAATGGCTTTCGATGCATTGAAAATTAAAAATGCCGGTTATCCTGTTATAAAAGTAAAATTAGGGGAAGGAGAAAAAATAGATGTAGCAAGAATAAAAGCAATACGCAAAGCTATCGGTAAAAAGTTATCTCTACGCATAGATGCAAACCAGGGTTGGGATGTAAAGACAGCGATAAAAACATTGAGATCACTAAATAAATATAATATTCAGTATTGTGAAGAACCGGTTCCGCGATGGGATTTCATGGAATTGAGAAAAGTAAAAAAGAAAAGCCCTATACCGCTAATGGCGGATGAAAGTTGCTGTGATGAACACGATGCAAAAAGACTTATTAAATTGAAATCATGTGATATGTTCAATTTAAAATTGGGTAAATCGTCGGGAATATATAAAGCCCAAAAAATAATTGCTTTAGCGGAAAAAGAAAATATGACGATGCAGGTCGGCGGCTTTATGGAATCAAAAATAACGATGACAGCAAATGCCCACCTGGCTCTCAGCAGCAAAAATATTTTGCATTGCGATTTTGATACTCCTCTTATGTTTGCAAGTGATCCTGTAAGTGGAGGAATTGTTTATGCAGAAAATGGTGTGATCGAGGTGCCGGAAATGCCCGGATTAGGAGCATGGATTGATATAGCCGGATTGGAGAAACTGCAAAAAGTGGTAATTTAGGCATGATCGTTATATAAAAAGTCGTGAAAGGGCGACACCACAACATCGGTCAACGTCCTATGATACTTTATGGCATTCACACTTCTCTATCCATTAAATAATGCGCCAACTCTTTCAAAGGTTTTTTTCTTACTGAAATAACTGCCACTTCTTCCAAATGATTCATGGCAATGGATAGATATTTCTGTTTCAATTCTTTTGCCCATCTATCTACATTACACTCCTTATAAATAGCTAAAATTGGTTCGATCTTACTTTCATTATCAGTCATTAATAAATAATTGAGTTCCTCTCGTTTAGCCGTGGTGGCTACTTTCATGGTTTGAAGTAATAAAAATGTTTTTTTATTGGCCATTATATCGCCACCTTGTTTTTTACCAAACTTTTCGGGGTTACCAAATGCATCCAGGTAATCATCCTGCACCTGGAAAGCAATTCCCAGGTTTTTCCCAAATTCATATAAGTGCTGTTGATTTCCCAATCCGGCACCTCCCATAATAGCGCCCAACTGCAAACTTGCTGCAAGTAATACAGAAGTTTTCAACTCAATCATTTTTACATAATCTTCAAAGTTTACATTTTTATCACCATCACTTAAAGTATTTTCCGTTGCAAAATCCATATCCAGTTGCTGCCCTTCGCAAACCTTTTTAGCAGTGGCACTGAATAAACTGATCACCTGATGAATATAACTACTACTTATTTTATTTAAATATTCATAAGCTGCCACAAGCATCACATCTCCCGAAAGTAGTGCGGTGGATTCTCCGTATTTTGAATGTACGGTTTCCCTGCCACGTCGCAAGGGTGCCCGATCCATTATGTCATCATGGATAAGGGTAAAATTATGAAACAGCTCTATCGCAGTGGCCACATGATAAGCATCTTCTTTTATTTCTTCAAACATTTCGTTTCCCATAAGGCACATGACCGGTCGAATTCGTTTACCTCCCAGGGTGAGTAAATATTGCGATGCATCGTATAGCTTTTCAGGATGCTCAGGAAAATGACGGATACTAAATCTTTCTTCAAAAACTTGTGACAGTTGTTGGTATGAATTCATTATTATTTTCTTACTTATTTATAATTTAACCTTTAATGTTGTATACGATTATTATATTCTTTCGTTTTAAGAACAATTCAACCATATAACAATTGAACAATCATTTTTTCTTCTTCTTACCTTTCACTGCTTTCTCTCTCAAACTTTCTACATTAGGAATCCAATCAAAATCAAGTTGCCGTTTTTCTAAATTAGCCGCTACTAATTTGATCTGTACTGTATCTCCCATCCGGAATTTTTTACCTGTACGGATGCCTACCAGCGCATAATCTGTGTCATCGTGCCGAAAATCATCATACTCAGCGAGATCTTTTACATTCACCAATCCTTCACACTTTTCATTTACTGTTTCCACCCAAAAGCCGAAAGAAGAAACGCCACTGATCACACCTTCCATATCTTCCCCTACTTTATCTTTCATAAATTCTACTTGCTTGTACTTATTTCCAGCGCGCTCTGCTTCCATAGCGGCACGTTCACGTGCACTGCAATGCTTGCATTTTTCTTCCATATTTTTATCAGGGTGCACATTATTCTCTAAAATTTCATGTAAAACGCGGTGAACCATTATATCAGGATAACGGCGTATAGGAGAAGTAAAATGGCAATAGTTTTCAAAACCCAATCCGTAATGGCCAATATTCTCAGTTGTATAAATTGCTTTGGCCATCGTGCGGATACCTAACTGCTCAAGCACATGCTGCTCAGGCTTTCCATGCACATCAAGCATCAATTGATTAAATGATTCAGCAATGGCCTTCTCATCCTTCATGTCGAATTTATAACCAAATTTTTTTGCGAAAGCTACAAACGGTTTCAATTTTTCTTCATCAGGAGTATCGTGAATCCTATAAGGAAAAGGAATCGGCTTTTTGTTTATTTTTATTTTAGAAACATGCGTTGCAACCGTACGGTTAGCAAGCAGCATAAACTCTTCTATCAGTTGATGAGATTCTTTACTTTCTTTCACTATAATGCCCAAAGGCTTGCCCGTTTCATCTAATTGAAACTTCACTTCTGTAGATGAAAAATTGATCGCTCCATTTTTAAATCTTTCCTTCCTGAAATTCTTTGCCAAAGAATTCAACAAAGTAATTTCCTCATTATATTTGCCGTTGCCCGCTTCTATTATTACCTGCACTTCATCGTAATTAAAACGATGGTCGCTGTGTATAAAAGTTTTCCCTAACCAATAGTCTTTGACCTTCCCTTTATTGTTTATTTTAAAAATTACAGAAAAGCAGTACTTATCTTCATTTGGCCGGAGCGAACAAAGCCCATTCGAAATTTTTTCGGGTAACATCGGATTTACCCTGTCCGGAAGATAGACACTCGTGGCTCTTTCATATCCTGTTTTATCCATTTCCGACCCAGGCATTACAAAATGGCTCACATCAGCAATGTGCACTCCTATTTCAAAATCATTGTCGCTCAATTTCTTTATTGAAAGGGCATCATCAAAATCTTTCGCATCCGCGGGATCAATAGTAAATGTGAGTACATCACGATAATCACGCCTTTTCTTCAATTCATCTTCTGTAATTGTTTCATCCAAACTACCAGCCTCATCCAAAACAATTTTAGGAAATTCCAAAGAAAATCCATTTTGAATAATGATCTCTTTCATAGCCATATCACTTGCATCTTTCGCTTGTAATACAGTAACCACTTCACCTTCAGGTTTTTTCTCTCCTTTTTCCCACCCAAGAAATTTTACTACTACCCTCTCTTTATCTTTCGCACCATTCAGGTTTTTTTTGCTGATATAAAAATCAGGCATTGCTTTTTGGCTATCCGGTTTAAAGAACGCGAAATTTTCACTCACCTCAATATTTCCTATAAATTCAGTTTGTTTTCGTTCCACCACCTCCTCTACTACGCCCTCTGTACGCCTTCCGTTTGATTCTTTAATTTTGACTCTTACAGTATCACCATGCATCGCTTTATTAAAATCCTGAGGGCGTACGAGCACATCTTTATCTCTTCCTTCTGCAATTACATATCCCATTCCGGAGCGGGTAATATCCAATGTTCCTTTAATAAGTGGCTCCGGTTTTTTCTTTCCTGTTTTTTTACTCATATTTTCTTTTCAAACCCTTAATTATAAGGCTGTAAAACGCAATGTACTAATCAAATGCTAAATTAAAAGAAGATGTTCTGATAAAAATGAATAAATAACAATCAATTATTTGAGAAACAGGCCATTGGAATAAAGACACTTTATATCCTATTATCTAACTTTCGCTTTTTATATGCATAAATTGAATAACCAAATCACACAATTATGAGAAAAAAAATATCACTTTCCTTTGTCATCTTTATTATTGCTTTAAGTTCCTGCAATACTTACAGGTACATTTATACTGCATCACCGCCTAACAATCCCTATTTCACAAAAAAAGGAGATTCAAAGGTGGCAGCCTACTATTCTGCTTCGGGTAACAATGGTAATGTTCGCACAGGTAGGGCCAGTGGATGGGACTTGCAGGGCGCTTATGCAATTGGGAATCATTGGGCACTTGCCGCAGGATATTTAAACAGAAGAGAAAGAGACACCTATAATTTTACCAACAACGACAATTCTACAATAAACTATAAACGTAACCTTTTCGATTTGGCAGCAGGGTATTTTGTTCCTCTTGACAAAAATAAAGAGTTCACTTTTAATATATACGCAGGCGTTGGATTGGGTAAATTTTCTTTTGTAGACCATAAAACTTATGAAAGCAGCTTTCACAACAGTTCAATAACCAAACCATACTTTCAACCTTCAGTTAATTTTATGCCAGGCCAGAATTTCAGGGTTTCATTTGGCACAAGATTTTCCTTTGTTCATTATGGAAATATTCAAACATCCTACACGCCGGAGGAAATAGAAAGTCTTTCTTTAAACCTGATTGCCAATCGAACTATTTCTTTTATTGAACCCGCCCTAAATATCCAATTTGGGATTCGCAAATATCCATGGGTAAAATTAGATTATACACTGTCGGGAACTTCACATCCCTTCAGAGGAGTAAATCCTCAATTAGATTCGAGAACTTCAAATGTGTCAATTGGTTTGAGCATTGATTTTTCTAAAATGGTGAAGAGGAAATAATCCTTTAATAAAAATGAAATTACCACAGATATCACAAAAGATTTATCAATAAATGGTATTTTCAGCCATCACTTAATTTTATGCCCGGCAGACATTTTCGGTTTTCTTTTATTTTAAAAAATTCATTTGTTCATTATGGAAAAATCCAAACTTCTT
>JBDTEK010000212.1:0-10935 GCA_039922575.1 Ginsengibacter sp. | reverse complement strand
AACAAGTTCAGGTTAAATGAGGCAAGATGATTCTTTTAAGATTGCTTTTATATATTGAAACCGGTTTTAAAACAGTAGATTAATAAAATTAAAAATTGGATGCATTTTCATTCGGATTTTATAGATTAATTTTTGAAGGAAGCAACAAATCTGCATACTATTTCTTTTAAACTTAGAAGAAATGTTTTAAAAAAAATACCACATCTTTTCTTATAATTACTACGGTTTTTATTGTGTCAAATTGATTGTATAATCGGAATATAAAATCAATTATTTCTTTTAGATAATTCTAAAAGCAAATACAATCTATTAATAAAGTTGTTTCTATTGTCTCAGTTCTTTTTTATTAAAAGAACTAATATTTGAAGAGCGTTTGCTGCTATGAAAAAATTAAAAATTAATATTTCCTGCATCAATATTAAAATCAAAACGCCCTTTGGTAATGAGAATACTGTCTCCGATATTACCGTTAAACAAACCGGAAATAGTAAAGTGTTTTGTTGAAGAATTTGACTGATCAACATTTATTTTTACAAAATAAATATTCGACGATCCGGATAATGTATCCCTGTAATTATTTAGTGTAGCCTTATTTGTATTTGATGAAAATCTTTGGCCACTCAATGCTAAAAAATCAGTCTGCGTGAATGATTTGGATACAGGCATTAGTAGAGAAATACTTTGATAAGGAGAACGATACAGTGCGTTGCTGCTATCATTTATTTCAATTGGCCACGACAGGCAAAGTGTATCAAAGGCGCTGTTGGTAACAATTTTACTAAGTGTAGGAGCATAATTTAAAGTTCCAAAAATTGAATTTTTATAAGGATTAATATAGGGTACTTTGTTAATGTAGTTGGTGGCGATATTGTATCCATAAGAAGTCAGGTTGCTCAAACCCGGATCATCTTCATCCGGGAAAAAGTTTCTTTTTGTGCAACCTGCCAAATAAAGAATCAGCAGGCACGGTAATAATTTGTATGTTATTGATTTCATTTTCTTTTGTTGTAATAGAAGTTATAGCCGAAGGTTAATTGCAGGGGTGCAATAGATTTATAGGACATTGGATAGTCGTCAATTATTCTCAACAAAGGAGTTTGGGCATGAAGCATGATCAGCATGTCTTGTTTCCTTTTAAGAAAATAATATACAGCCGCCATTGACATTACTAATCCTCCCATATTCAGATTCACATCAGGGTTTAATACTTCATAATTTTCTTTGTCGAAATTTTTATAGGTTACTTTATAATTTTGATTAGAAATACCCAGTGGCAGCAGGTTAAGATAAAAACTGTTATTTTTTTTGGTGGAATATAAATGAATTCTAAAACCAATACTCGCGGTAAAAATATAAGCCCGGATACTTTCTTGCAACATTACTTCGCTGGGCAGGGATGGATTTAAAGTGTAAGCATTTCCTTTGCTTTTAGTCGTAAGGGGAACATCATAATCGAACTCCAGAAAAAAGGGAGCTTTCTCCCTCGAAGATGGTTTCCATTGAAATGAAATGGGAATATGGTAAAACGATTGATTCGTATTATTCATATCAACAGAAACGCCGGTAGAAAGCGATAGTGAAGATTGCGCATGAATACTGAAAGAAATTGAAATCAAAAATGCGAGGCTGATTAGAAAAGTAGTGTTAAGTTTCATGCTTTAAGAATTGGGCAATAAAAAATCTTTGATAAGATATGGTTTATGCAAAAAAAAAGAATTTTTAAGTATTTGTGTTATTATATTGACAACCTAGGTTATCTAAATCGTTGCAAAATTCTCCTTCTTTATAATAAAGCGGGAATCTTAAATTGTTATTGTCACATTTATCGTCTTGCCATCTCCGTCTGACTATTTCTATCAGAATCCTAAATTGCAATCGGAAAAATCTTTTTTCATTCAATTTGTATTTTATGCTAATTGAGGTCATACTTTATTGATTTTGCATGACCCAATACTTAACCTACTTAGTGCTGGTAGTAACAGAGCCTGCTCCATTATTATTCTTTTCCCATGTATCATATTGTTTCGTACTGCTTCCCAGCCGGGTTTCACTATATACATAAGGTGCAGGCGGAGCCACTACTTTCGCCATAGGAGTGGGAACCGTAACTGTAGTTGGTTTATTAAGAATAGTGGTAGCTGATATAGCAGGAAGACCAGGCTTGTCAGTTGTAATAGGTGCAGATGTAGTTGTAGTGGGTAAAACTTGCTCAGCAGGTTTGGGAGCTACAACAGGTACTGTAGAAGTTGTAGTAACTGCTTCAGGTTTTGTTTCAGGGAATTGCTCTTTTTGAGAAGTAACGGTTTTACTTGCTTCACTTTTGGGTGCAGGAGGATAATATTTATCCATCAAAGGGTGCTTTGATTTTTCAGTTGTTTGTGTGAGTCCTTGCAAAGAAAATAAAACAACGAATGTAAGGATCAACATTATTATTTTATGTCGCATAGAAAATGTTTCCTCAAAGTTATTTAATATAATTCAGGTAATTTACCCCGGAAAAGGTTTATCTAAATTTTAAACCTTTTTTGAGCGGTATTAAAATGTTTCTACTTTATTTTATTCGTTTGTTGAAGTTGAATTAAATTCTTTATTAGCATAGCCAGCTTGCGTTTTTACCTTCAATTCGGATATAAACCTATTTGAAGTTTTATTTTTTAAACTGAATTATTATTAGATTGGGCAAATTCTTTTTAGGAAGGTATTTGCTTTTGATATAATATTGTAAGAAAAAGAACTGTAATTCAATATTTTAAAACGGTTTTTAACATTATTTAACCAAAAATAGATTGCTATGAGAAAAATTCTGGTTTTAGTACATTTATTTGGCATTATGCTGCTATACAGTTCGCCAATAATGGCTCAGAATAAAAACGTAACAGGAACAGTTACCAGTCAGTCCGATAACTCTCCGCTTAGAGGTGTAACTGTTTCCATAAAAGGGACGCGCATTGCGACTACGACAAATGACATTGGCTTTTATTCCATTCAGGCGATCAAAGGCCAGGTGCTTACTTTTACTTTTATAGGATTTGCTACCCAACAATTTACGGTAGGCAGTAATGCCGAAGTAAATATTCAACTTGTACATCAGCAACAACAATTAGATGAAGTTATTGTGTCAACAGCGTTTGGCATTAAGGCCCGGAAAAAAACATTGGGTTATAATGTACAGGAAATATCTTCAGCAGAATTGAGTAAGGGTAAAGAAAATAGTTTTATCAGTGCTTTGCAAGGGAAAGTGAATGGTATTAATGTAGTGTCCGCAGGCGGTGCTCCAGGCTCCGGTACTGATATAGTAATACGTGGTATTTCATCATTGAGCCCCGGCGCTAATAACCAGCCGCTGATAGTTATAGATGGCATGCCTGTAGATAACTCTACCGTAAATGCCAATGTACTGCCAAGTAATGGTACTAATGGCAACCAGGCAGGAAGCAGAGATCAATTTGGAACACCAAACCGTGGGTTGGATATTAACCCTGATGATATTGAAACCATATCAGTGCTGAAAGGTGCCGGTGCTACGGCTCTGTATGGCTTACAAGCTGCAAATGGTGCCATCATCATCACTACAAAAAAAGGTACCATTGGTAAAATGGCAGTAACTTTCAATACTTCTTATGCCGATGATTACCTAACAAAATTTCCGGAAATACAAACTAAATACAGAGAAGGTTCAAACGGACGTATAGGCATAAACGCAAATGGCACTTTATCAACACCATTTCAAACCAATGGCCCTTTAATTACCAATGAAAAAGTTTATAATAATTTTAAGAATGCATTTGTCAATGGATCAAGGGTCAACAACTCTTTAAACATACAAGGAGGTAATAATAAGACAACTTACTACAGTTCAGTTTCTGCATTAAACCAGGAAGGGATTGTACCATCTACTTCTTATGACCGCTATACTTTTAAATTAGCGGGAACCAGCCAACTGGCCTCCAACCTAAGTGTAAATGCATCAGGTACGCTTACTTCTTCTAATACAGTTGCTCCATCTGCCGGTGATAAAGGTATTATGACCGCGTTGGTTTATCACACTACAACCGTTGATGTAAGAGATTATATAAACCCGGATGGCACGATGAAAGTATATTCTCCGGGTATTATTGATAACCCAATTTATGTTGCAAAATTTAGCCAGCAAAAAAGCGGGTTGTTCCGGCTTTTAGGTAATGTTGGATTTACCTACACCATCATCCCAAAGCTAAAATTAGATTATAAAATTGGAGCAGATTTTTATAGTGATAACAGAACCCGCGTAGTACCCGGCCCACTTTATGCCGGAGCGCCAACGCTTGATCTGGCTGGTGCCACAGGCGGTTATATTGCCGAAAACAGGATTAATTTTAAAGATGTTACCTCCAATGCTTTCCTTACATGGCAGGATAAATTGAGTGATGATTTTAATTACAGTATTCTTATAGGAAATACTTTGCAAACCACCTACACAGATTTAATAAGTGCAAGAGGGGAGGGTTTTGCATTGCCGAATTTTTATGACCTCAGCAATACAGCTAATTTGTTTAATTCAGATAATACCACCCGAAGAAGATATGCGGGCATATTTAGTGAAGTGAAATTTGGCTATAAAAATGCCCTGTTTGTTTCGCTTACTGGCCGTAACGACTGGAGTTCTACTTTACCTTATAACCATAATTCATTCTTCTATCCTTCCGCAAGTTTAAGTTATGTATTTACAGAGCAGTTAAATATTCCTAAGAATGTTTTGAATTTCGGCAAGCTTCGCTTCTCGTATGCGCAGGTGGGTAAAGATGCGCCTGTATATAGTGTGGGCACTTACTTTTTCTCCGCAGCGGGATTTCCATTTAATTCTTTTCCGGGATCCAGGAGGTCATCGGTATTTTATGACCCTAATTTAGTTCCTGAAAAACAAAAGAGCTATGAACTGGGTACTGAACTTCATTTTTTAAACGACCGGTTAAATCTTGATGTATCAGTATATCAAAGCAAAAATGAAGACCAGATTCTTTCTGTGCCTATTTCATACAATAGTGGTTATAGTAGCTACCTTACTAATGCGGGCTCCATTCAAAACAGAGGTATAGAAGTAGAAATGAGTGGGGTTCCTGTAAAATTTAAAGATTTCAGATGGAATGTAACATTCAATTGGTCTAAGAATGTAAGTAAGGTATTATCAATAAAGGAAGGTATTACCAGCATTCCATTTTATAGTGAGGGAAGAATTGATAATAAATTGGTTGTAGGTGGATCTGCAGGTGATTTGTATGGTATTGCCTACAAAAGAAATGATAAAGGCCAATTGATTATTTTACCTAATGGCTTTCCGGATATTACGCCAACTTCTTCTGACAAATGGGTTAAAGTTGGAAACTCAACACCAGATTGGATAGGCAGCATGATCAACAGTATTACTTATAAGGATTTTACACTTTCTGCTTTATTAGAAGTACGGCAAGGTGGCGATATGTTTGATGTAACCATGCGTAATGGTATCCGTAACGGGGTATTGAAAATAACTCAAAACCGATATGAGCAAATTACTTTTAATGGTGTGAATGCAGATGGTTCAAAAAATACAACTCCGGTAATCCTTGATGAAAATTATTACAGAAATGCCAATTTGTTTAACAACATTGGCGATGTAATTATACAGGATGCCAGTTGGGTACGCCTGCGCAATGTAACATTAGGCTATATGATTCCAACAAGCTTAGTGTCTAAATTGAAGATCGTGAAGTCGTTGAATGTAAGCATTACAGCAAGCAACTTTATTTTGCATACGCCTTATGTAGGTTATGACCCCGAATCTACCGCTTATGGCTCCGGCTATAATGTGTATGGATTTACCGGTAGCAGTATTCCCAACTACAGTTCTTTCATTTTTTCACTAAATGCTAACTTTTAAAATCATCTATTATGATACATAAAATGATAAAATTTATTATTGCGGGTTTGTTGGTTTTTCCAATAAGCAGTTGCAAAAAGTTTGTAGAAAAAGGGAATGTAAATATTAATCCCAATGCAGCAAGTTCTACCACTTTGAAAAGCCTTCTGCCGGCATTGATAGATGCTACTGCAACTAATTATTATGCTGTTGCATATAATACAAGCATGTTTAGCCAGCAAATGGCTTCTTATACTTCTGGGCCAAGCAATATTGATCAAAACATAGATGTAAAACTGGATGTAATGCAGGGTATTTATCAAAATGCTTTGACTAACGCCAATGTAATGATTGACCTCGCAACTTCTAAAAACTCATCAGGCTATGCAGCAATCGGCAAAATTTTATTGGTTTCTAATTTAATGATGGCTACCGATGTGTATGGTGATGTGCCTTTTTCTGATGCGTTTAAAGCACCCGCTGTATTGTACCCAACTTATGATAAGCAACAAGATCTTTACCCACTCATGCAGAAAATGCTTGATACTGCAATAACAATGGCAACTGCACCGGCAACCGGCGATTTACCTGGCGGTGATGATTTTTGTTATGGTGGCGCAATGAGTAAATGGATTGGTGCAGCCAATCTTCTTAAAGCAAGATTGTTTATTCATACTACAAAAAAGGATGTAGCCGCAGCAACTACAGGTGCTCTTACTGCGCTGGCGAATAGTATTTCATCCAATGCCAACGACATGGCTTTAATTTATAATTCACGTAATAAAAATCCGTGGGCAGCCAATATTTCATTAAAAGTGATTACTGGTAATTTTTTTATAACCCCATCTAAAAGGTTTGTAAATACCATGAATGGCACTGACTATCCTGGTTTGATAGATCCAAGATTACCGTTTTTGATGGACAAAAAGAACAGTTCAACTTATGATGGTTTGGCTAATGGTGGCGGCAATACAGGAAATACGGTTGATATAACCACCAATACTTTTTATGCTAAAGAGACATCTCCTTTGTTGATGGCCACTTTTGCTGAAAGAAAATTTCTGGAGGCTGAAGCGCTGTTTTTAGCAAATGGAGGAACGGCCACTTCTATAGGTAGCACACAGCCGGCTTATGATGCCTATATAGCAGGCATTACACAAAACATGACCAAATTGGGTGTAGCTGCGGCTGATATGAATGCCTACCTGACGAATCCTTTGGTAGCTGTAGGACCTGCGGCACTTACAATGGAGAATATTATGCATGAAAAGCAAATTGCGCTATACCTCAATCCTGAATCATGGGTTGATGTTCGCAGGTACGATTACAATCCTGCTGTATTTGCCGGTATGGCCTTGCCATTAAACCAATGGTCCGGTATGAATGGGCAATTTATCAGAAGGTCAGGATTGCCGAATGATGAACTTGGCCGAAACCCTAATGCATCTGCCAGTAATAAATTAACTACAGATAAAGTTTGGTGGGACCAATAATTATAAAACCAAAATAAATTAAACATGAAAAATATAATTAAAATAGTTGCAGTTACTATAATAGCATTTGCATTTAATGCTTGTAAAAAATCTCAAGATTTTATTGCCGACAATACCACCCCGACAGGTGTTGGATATCGACCTGTTTTTACTAATCCCTTAAGAGATCAGGCAACTACGACATCAATAAACGGAGCAAAATATTTTGCCAATACCACTTTTACCACTGAGCTTCAGTTTTGGTCTGAAAGCCCGATAAAAGAAATCAATCTTTACAACACTATTGGTTCGGGGTCGAGAACATTGGTAAGTAAAACTCCTTATGCTCCAGCATTCTCTCAATTTAAAAGAACAGATACTTTATTAGTAAGCTATACTACACCAACTTATACAATCGCTCCAATCGGTACTAAAATTAAGCTTGACTATGAAGTTTTAAATGTGAATGCTTTAAATGTAATTCAATCGGCAACCATCACAATTAAGTGAGAATTTTTTTTTACGAAAGTAGTCTGGATCGAATAAAAATTAAAATGATAAAGGTTTTATTAGTCAATTCTGTTTTACAATACAAAATAAGAGGTTGAAGAGCGTCAAATATGTCAGCCTGCTTTTTCTACTTTTTTTGCTATGGAATTAGTTGTAGTTTATAGGTCATTCTCTTGTTAACCTGTAAATTAAGATTGCAGCACGGGATATTAATACCGGAAATTGGTTAAGGTTCATTGTTTCACCCGGAGCGTGTGCACCTTTACCACTTGCGCCAAGGCCATCCATACAATCCAGGTATTTTGCCACATAAGAAATATCCCCTGCGCCCCGGGAGCCGGGATCATCTTCTTTTATTTCTCCAATGCCCATATCTATCCCTACTTTACTTATTATGGCCACCAGTTTACTATTTCCGAGTGTAGGTTCCATAGATGGAATGCCATCGGAAAATGAAATTTCAGCACTGGTGCCAGGCAAATTATTTGCACCAACTATGCGTTTCATTTTTGCCCTTGCTGTATCTTTTTGAGTTTCTGTAAGAAAGCGAAGGTCGCCGTCAACAATCGTAGTTGACGCAATAATATTATCTTTTCCAACTGTCTCCATGCCTCCGGGTATTTCTCTTATTTCTGTACCACCTGCAATTATTCCCGGGTTAAAAGATAAATATTTTTCAGCGCTTAAACCTGTCCTGAATGAATCGAGGATACGGGCTGTTTCAAATACTGATCCATACCCGGCACTATCGCCAAAAATACCTGCAGAATGAGACTGTTTACCCAGCACATTTAGTTTCCACGAGCTTACTCCTCTTCTACCTGTGACTACAGTGTTTAACCCTTTGGCGCCTTCAAAACCTAAAGCAATATCGTGAGTGGTTGCTCTTTTTATAAAGTCAGCTCTGGCAACACTTCTGGGATTACCTCCCTTTTCTTCATCACCGGTAAAATAGGCAGTAATGGTTACGTCTTTCAACAATCCAAAGTGTTCCAGGGCATTTAAAGCTGCAAGAATGATTACATCGCCACCTTTCATGTCTTCAACGCCCTGGCCGGTTACAGTAGAGTCATTTATTTTCCTGTACGGATTACCCGGCATATCCAATTCAAAAACAGTATCAAGATGGCCTATTAAAAAAACTTTTTTTCCTTTTTTCCCTTTCTTGTATGCTACTAAATGCCCCGCTCTTTTTAATGAATCAGGAAGCTTTATCCATTCAGTTGTGAATCCGATTTTAGTAAATTCCTTCCCTAGTATATTTCCAACTTTTTTTACACCCGCAATATTCAATGTACCGCTATTAATATCAACCAGTTTTTTTAATAAAACAAGATTATTTGGAATTTCATTGTTGATATATGTAACCAATTGTTGCTCTTGCTCTGATAATGTTTGTGCATTTATTTGCGAGCCTGTAGAAGAAAGTAAAAGAAGGAAAAAGAATTTTTTCATGTAAATAATTAAAATTAAATTGACTGATGTTGCTAAAGTAATCTTTTAAGCTAATAAAAAATAGCAAAAGGATGAACAGAAATTTTTAATGTAATGAGTCAATTTTTCCAGGGGAATATAATTGCTTGATATTTCCATTCCTGATTGGAAAGCTGAATTTAAGCATGTAGTTAAGCGTTATAAAATTTGCATCCTTTTAATAACATACATGAGTCCTTGATTTCGCAGGATGCAATTTACTTAAAAATAATATTCCATTCTTATAAAAGTAATTTGATTGATTACTTTTATAAAAGAATCTGTTGAAAAAAAATGTTTTAATAAGTAATCAAAATATTAAAAGATGAAACAAGGTTTATTAATAGACATGGATGGGGTTATTTATGGTGGTGATGACTTGATCGATGGAGCGCCTGAATTCATTTCTTATTTACTAAAGAATAAAGTTCCATTTCTTTTTATGACCAATAACAGCCAGCGCACCAGGCTGGAAGTAGTTCGTAAATTGAAAAAACTGGGTATCAATATTACAGAAAACCATGTGTACACGAGTGCCATGGCAACAGGGAAATTTCTTGCAGACCAGGCATCTAAAGGAACCGCTTATGTTTTGGGTGAAGGTGGTCTCCTCACAAGCCTTCATGAAAACGGTTTGACACTTGTTGAAACAGAGCCTGATTTTGTTGTGTTAGGCGAAGGAAGAAATTTTACCTTGGAAATGGTACAGCGGGCAGTTGATATGATTCTTGGTGGCGCAAAATTTATTACAACCAATAGGGATCCATCTCCCAAAAAGCCGGGTTGGAATAATCTCGGTATTGCCGCAACTACCGCAATGATTGAGGAGGCTACTGGTATTAAGGCATTAAGTATTGGAAAGCCGAGTCCGGTAATGATGCGGTCTGCAAGAAAGACAATTAACCTGGAAACCTCTGATACTACAGTAATAGGCGACACAATGGACACGGATATACAAGGTGGTGTTCAAATGGGATACAGAACCATTCTTGTGCTTTCGGGGATTACTAAAAAGGAAGAATTAATCAGGTATGCTTTTAAACCTGACCTGGTGGTGGGTTCAGTAAAAGATATTAAGTTTCCTTTGAAGTGGTGGAAAACGGAAAAGTAAGAACTTGTCTTTTAAAATAATCCGCTTTACAGGTTCTATGTTTTAAAATCCTCGGTGCAGGGCTTTAACCCTCGCAAACGAAAGGGGATTGCAGGTGTCTGATCTTAATCGGTATTATTAGTGTCGTTGCTTTATTTCTCATACTAAGTGAAAGTGTTGTTGTAAACGAAAAATGGACAGAACTTTAAGGCGTGCCTGGAGAAGAATAAAAACGTCGCCTTGCTACGGCAAAAAAGGCTGTAATAAAGCCGGAGGTTAAATGATTTGTTCTCCTGAGGCAGCCGAGGGGGTAATTGTTTAATTCGTCGGTTACTATTCAAGCGTCTAAAATAACGCCGGTAATTACTTCTAAAATAGCCCAAAGTATTCGACCCTGGTTCCTGATGAGGGAAGAGATAATGATCCAAAAATAACCCTGCAGTTTTTATTAATATTATCAAAGTGCCGCTCTACTTATCCGGCGATTCTATATTCAAAAAATTAGTAGTTGGGTC
>JBDTEK010000211.1:0-4984 GCA_039922575.1 Ginsengibacter sp. | reverse complement strand
TTCCGGCGCAACTGATGCCATGACGTAGCACTCCGGTAAACTGGTCGTTAGCGAATTTATCTAATTTTTTTACTTCTTCTCCCTGCACATTTATGTCGCCGGTATCTCCCAAAATATCAACCAGGCCTGCCTTGTTTACTTCTACATTTACTCGTTTTGCAGCAAGGCCTATATCGCGAAGAAGGCCTGCAAGTTCGCCGGTAGCTTGAGGAAATGCACGCATCTCCCTGATCGTGAATTCATCAAGCGTTAAAATCTCCCTGTTTACTTTTGCCATAATTATTTTTATTTAAAAGGAAACAAAAATAGGGCAATTAGGTAATTGAAGATCAGTGATTTTAGTCCGGTGATAAAAAGGAAGCGCAATATCCCCTTATTCAATACTTATTAATATTTTATTACTTTTTATTCAAAATTCCATTTTACTTTGCTCAAAAATAACTGTTATATAAAATGAAGGTATTTAAATTCGGAGGTGCAAGTACCAATAGTTTTGACCGTATAAAAAACTTGTCAAAAATTTTAAAACAACATGAAGGTGAAAAAGTGCTGATTGTTATTTCTGCAATGGGTAAAATAACTAATGCGCTGGAAAAAGTGGTGGATGCTTTTTATGAAGAAAGGAATGAGGATGCACTAAAGCTGTTTCAAAAAATTAAAAATTATCATTTAACGCAGTTAAAATATCTTGTTACACTGCATTGGGAAAAAGCTACCAATGAGTTGCAAAACGTTTTTACAGAAGTAGAGTGGTTGCTACATGATAAGCCTGTAAAGGGTTACAATTATTATTACGATCAAATAGTATGTGCAGGAGAATTACTTTCTTCCACTTTAATTTCCTTTTTTCTTAACGAAGAAAAAATTCCTAATCAGTGGATAGATGTTAGAGATTTATTACGGACTGATAATACCTTTCGCGATGCAAAAATAGACTGGGATTGTACGGCTAAGAACACAAACGAAAAACTATTACCACTTTTTGATAAGAATAATTTTATAGTAACACAAGGTTTTATAGCAAGTACCGATGAGAATGAAAGTACGACTCTTGGCCGTGAAGGAAGTGATTATACGGCTGCCGTTTTCGCTAAACTTTTGGATGCGGAGAGTGTTACCATTTGGAAGGATGTAGATGGTGTAATGAATGCAGATCCAAAAGAATTTAAGGATGCGGTAACTATCGAAAATTTAAGCTATAAAGAAGTGATTGAAATGGCTTATTATGGTGCACAGGTCATTCATCCAAAAACTATAAAACCGTTGCAAAATAAAAGTATTCCATTGTATGTGAAATCATTTTTGAACCCGGATCTTCCCGGAACTACCATCAACGAAAAGCACAGCCACAGCCTCCCTCCAATGATTGTGTATAAACATAAGCAGGCGCTTTTTACCCTACAATCTCTTGATTTTTCTTTTGTTGAAGGCAAGCCGATCAATATGTTGCATGAAATATTAGATGAACTGAGATTAAAACCGAACCTTACCCAGAATACCGCGATAAGCCTGCTGATTTGTGTGGATGATATTCCTGAAAAAACAGAACAGATCGCTTTGAAGGCATCAGGAAGTTTTGAAGTTCAGATTCAGAAAAATTTATCACTTCTTACTATAAGGCATTATACAACAGAAATTATAAACAGGCTTTCTGAAAATAAACAAATTGTATTGGAACAAAAAACGACCGAGACGGTACAGATACTGATGGCCGGAAACTAATCTATTACATAATCGCCCTTGCGATCCACTAAAACAAGAGGTACTTCATGGGTTGCTTCAAACTCATCATAAGCTCTTTTCAATTGCATTGAAAATTTTTGAAGGGTGGGATTATTTTTTGTATTGTTATTAAAATAATCCACTGATTTTTTTGTATTGTACCGGATCGGAAAAATATGAACGGGAATAAAATCCTGCCCTGCCGCTTTTGCATAACTCGAAATAATATAAATCTCTTCAATATCATTGTCTGTAACAGGAATACAGCCTACAGAAACGCAACTACCGTGAATATAAATTCCATTTCCCGGCCTCATAGAGTCACTTAAAATCCGGTCAGAAGCATTTGGGTAGTTCAATCCTAAAGCAAGATGGTAATTGCTTCTCGGATTAAATTCGTTGATATAATAAAATCCTTCGGGTACCTGGTAATCTCCCTGCAATCTTTTCGGCCCCATGGTGCCGCTTTGCATACATACCTTGTATGTTTTAAAAAGTTTGTACTTTTCTTTCAGATCATTTTTCACCCATATTTCTAATTGAGAGTCAAATTTAAAACTGCGGATGAAAACGTATTTTGCAGGCCATACAAGGCCTTTTGTTGTAAACTCTTTCTGCAACATTTCTTCTTTGCTTCCTAATGCATTCGACACCCGGAAAGAAGCTTTTTGCGATTGTATAAACGAATTCTGTGCATCAGTAATTTGATAACTGAATGCAAAAATTAATAAGAAAGAAAAGTATTTAATAAATTTATTGGACATTCTTTTTGCCGATTACAATAAAGTGATAACGTAAAAATAATTTATTTATTGAGACCTATTGAGCCGAAGCCTTTTCTTAACGTATTGTTTCAATTTCACCGTGATGCCAAATTTTAAATCCTCAACTTTTCGTCGTCAACGGCAAGCTTTGAATCTTCAACAATGGATCATCTACAAATTGCCTCTTTCTGCCTGCTCTCTTTCGATGGCTTCAAAAAGTGCTTTGAAATTTCCTTTGCCAAAACTCTTAGCTCCTTTGCGCTGAATAATTTCAAAGAATAATGTTGGCCTGTCTTCCACAGGTTTTGAAAATATTTGTAACAAATATCCTTCGTCATCTTTATCTATTAATATTCCCAATTCACTAAGCGGTTTCAAATCTTCATCAATATGGCCAACCCTGTCCAAAACGGTGGCATAATAACTGGGAGGTATTTTTAAAAATTCCACTCCGCGTTTTTTCAATTCAGTTACTGTTTCAATAATGTTATTGGTAGCAAGCGCTACATGTTGAACTCCTTCACCATCATAGAATTCAAGGTATTCTTCCACCTGGCTTTTTTTCTTTCCTTCCGCCGGTTCGTTTATCGGAAATTTCACGAAGCCATTACCGTTACTCATTACTTTACTCATTAAAGCAGAGTATTCTGTAGAAATATCATTATCGTCGAAACTTAAAATATTTTTAAAACCCATTACTTCTTCATAAAAATTCACCCATTTATTCATCTGGTGCCAGCCTACATTGCCTACACAATGATCTACGTATAAGAGTCCGGTATCTGATGGATTATAAACTGTTTCCCACCTGCGATAACCAGGCATAAAAGCACCGGTATAATTTTTTCTTTCAATAAATAAATGGACGGTATCTCCATAAGTATAAATGCCACTCATCACCACTTCGCCATCGGCATCCTTTAGGGTGGTTGGCTCCATATAGCTTTTGCCGCCGCGTTTGGTTGTTTCTTCCCAGGCGCTTGTAGCGTCTTCTACTTTAAGAGCCAGTATTTTTATTCCATCTCCATGTTTGGCAATATGATCAGCTATTTTATTATTGTTTCTTAATGGAGTAGTTAACACAAAAGTCAATTTATTTTGACGGATCACATAACTCACACGATCTTTTACTCCAGTTTCGGGGCCGGCATAAGCCAATGATTGAAAGCCGAATGCCGTTTTATAATAATGTGCCGATTGCTTTGCATTTCCTACATAAAACTCCACGTAATCTGTGCCTTGTAAAGGTAAAAAATCGGCTTCTTGTTTTTCCTTTTGTGCAGGCTTTAAAGTCTCCGTTTCCATAAAAATAATTTTTACAAAGATAAATAAAAAGAAGCTGTGAATTTTTGGACAAAGTTTGAATTATTTTTAATCCGATATCTATCGGATCATCCCTCTCTCTGGTTGTTGGTAATTGCTTAGCTGCAAATTCTTCCCCCGGCTTTTACGGAGAACACCAGACAAGGACGGCGTGTGGGTTTATGCGGATATGCAGCTTTTTATAGGAACACCCGCAGCGGAATAAAAAGCCGGAAAAAATTTCGGCTTTTAAATCTATTTACGCAAAGTCATTCGAATCTGCTGATGGTCCGTAACTTCCTGGTAAAGGAATATCATTGAGCCGGTAATACACACCAAGTTGCGCTCTGTGATGCGTGATCTGGTTCAGTCCGTGACGAATAGCTCCATATTTAGTCCACTCAGCCATTTTTTGTCCGTTATTGGAAATGCTCCAGTTTGGTTTAAGGTCATCTTCTTTTGCATTTTCCAAAGCCTTTTTTGATGATTGATAATCTTCATCCAACTTTTTTAATAAATCTTCTTTGCTGTTGATGACTGTTGGTTTATAATCTCCTTTCGCAAAATCAAGCGTATCCGTTGGAAGGATCAAGGCTGGCCAGCCAAATATTTCTGCAATATGGCTGACAAGGCTTTTCATCTTCATACTTTTTGGATGAGGCGCATAATCTCCTTTGTCAGCGGGGTACGATTCAAAAAATTTTTTGGTGGTGTTATACTCGTGTTCGAGTTCTGATTTTAGTTGATCAAGTGTATCCATGTTATTTATTTTTTGGGGAAATAAAATACAAATAACCGGCATTCATCCCTGATAAACAAATATCTATTGATAAAATTTTATCTTCGAACACTGTAGGTATTCCTATTCCAAATCTAAAACATTTCGCCAATCAGGACGCCCCAGTCTGGCCTCATATTTTCGTACAGCTAAATAAAGAAGCCTTTGCGAATGTTGGCGTCCCCTGCTGCTGTTGGCGTCCACGCCAACAGTGTTACCATCTTCTTCCAAAGAATAAAGTTTTATAAACGGCATTATGCTGTTAGCTATAATTCAAAATTGTTTCACTCTTATGATACGGCTGTTGGCGCGGACGCCAACAGCAGCAAGAGGCGTCCACGCCAACAGTGCTACCATCTTCTTCCAAAGAATAAAGTTTTATAAACGGCATTATGCTGTTAGCTATAATTCAAAATTG
>JBDTEK010000210.1:0-8055 GCA_039922575.1 Ginsengibacter sp. | reverse complement strand
GCGGTCATCTTTGTGTGGATTCTCAACGGAATAAATTCCGTTGTTACAATATCAACCGTACCTACGGTACTAAGATTCACAAAGAACCCTTTTCAAAGGAGCATTCGAATTAAGGGAACTTCCGTATTTCTTTCGCATCTATTCAGATTGACCTATGAATATTGGATCTTCCAATCCCGTAGGGATGACCGATTTTGTAACTACTGATTTTAATCAGTAGCGGATTCAAAGAGGTACCCGAATTACGAGCTATCTTATTTCTTTCGCCTCTATTCAGATTGCCCTATGAATATTGGATCTTCCAATCCCGCAGGGATGACCGATTTTGTAACTACCGGTTTTAACCGGTAGCGGATTCATACACCCTTTTGAAAACCTACTTACATAAAAATTTAAAATCTTTTTAAAAATCTCTGTACTTTACAATCTGTAAAAAACTTCTCCGGCTATTTTTCTTAAAATAAAAAAACAAAAATATGGATGACCAGATGATTCCTGTGGATCTTGCAAATCAAAAAAAAGGCAAGCATCCCAAAGCGCTTTATGTACTTTTTCTTACAGAAATGTGGGAGCGGTTTGCTTACTATTTAATGGTGGGTATTCTTCTTCTTTATTTGATAGATGATAAAACCGGAAAGGGAATGACGGAAAAAATGGGCGCAGATGTGGTCGGAAGCTTTATCGCACTGGTTTATTTAACGCCTTTTATTGGTGGCTTACTTGCCGACAGGTACCTGGGATACATCAAATCAATTTTTATAGGCGGTACATTAATGGCTTTGGGATATTTTGGTTTGTCCCTTCCCGGCAATACCGCTTTGTATATTTCACTCTTATTGATCATTGTGGGAAATGGATTTTTCAAACCCAATATTTCCACCATTTTGGGTAATATTTATAATAGGGAAGATTTAAAACCATTGAAAGATAATGCCTATAATATTTTTTATATGGGCATTAATATCGGCGCCTTGGTGTGCAATTTTGTAGCGGCTTATTTAAGAAATCAATATGGCTGGGGATATG
Source organism: Ginsengibacter sp. (assembly GCA_039922575.1). Classification (GTDB taxonomy): domain Bacteria; phylum Bacteroidota; class Bacteroidia; order Chitinophagales; family Chitinophagaceae; genus Ginsengibacter. The sequence goes on along the minus strand of JBDTEK010000210.1, from coordinate 7,029 downwards.
CCTTTGCCGCTGCCGGCGTAGGCCTGGTAATAGGCATGATCATACTTGGCTCTTCTCTGAAAAATGTGCGTGAAGGTGAAATAAAAAGAGAAAAGCGAACAGAGGATATGCCTATAAGCAAAATTTTGGGTTACGTATTTTTACCAGCTATCATAGCCGGTATTGTAGGCTGGGTATTGCCATCAATACTTTTTGGCACTACCGTTATGGGAAGTAAATCTAACGATGCATTTATTTTTGCGTGTCTTCCTATCATCGCATTTTATATTTCACTTTATGTACGTGCTACAGGGCAGGATAAAAAAGGTATTGGCGCATTGCTTTTTATTTTCGGTATCTCTATTATCTTCTGGACTATTTACAATCAAAACTCCACCGGGCTTACATTATGGGCACAAAAGCATACAGACAGAACCGTATCGCCCACTGCCGAAAAAGTAGCCGGTACATTAGGGTTTCTTCAAAAAGTAAGTGATACCCCAAGACTGGTAAATAAAGTAGATCCATACTTTGTGGATATTAAAGACAATGCCCCTATAGCAGAAACGGCGGGAGAAAATAATGTAAGGTTAACGGATGGAACCATTGTTGACAAAAAAACCAGGGTGGTGCAGGTGATGGGGCCAGATCCTTACTTTAATAATGTACCTAAAAGCGAATGGCCGGCGAGTGGGAGTGAAAAGCTGGCCAATACAGAATTATTCCAGTCTATAAACCCACTGTTTATTATATTGCTTACGTTGGTGCTGGTTCCTATTTTCAGTTATTTACGAAAACGGAATAAGGAACCCACTACGGCTACCAAGTTTGGAATGGCATTGTTTATTTCCGGCGGTTCGGCATTGGTAATGGTATTTGCTATCATGTCTGTTCCATCAGTTTATTTAGAGAAAACGTCGCCATATTGGCTTTGGGGAACTTACTTTGTATTTACGATAAGCGAGTTATTATTAAGTCCTATCGGATTATCACTGGTATCAAAATTATCTCCATCCAGGCTTACCGCTTTGCTTATGGGCGGTTGGTTTTTATCTACATCCATCGGTGGTAAAATAGCGGGTGTTATGACCAGCTTCTGGGATGATTTTACCGATAAAAAAATATTTTTTCTGATACTGGTAATCGCTGCTTTTATTGGCGGAATCCTTATTTTCAGCAGGTTAAAATCTTTGAATGGAATAGTGAAAGAGAAGACAGGAAGCGCGTAGATAGAAACTAAAAATTAGGATTTGGGAGATGCGAATTATGAATTCCGAATTGATAATTAAAAATTAAAGAGTGGAAAGAGAAAGAGAAGTTCCCAGGCAGACTTTTGCCTGGGCGAGCCGAACAAACTGCGGTTCGATAAGATGAAAGTTGCAAATTAATACCTTAATAAATAATGAACGACGAATTCAGCCACTAATATTGTCGTGTCTGCACAGCAATAGCAGGACCTTTGTTGGCGAGATTTGTATCGTAACAAAACCAATTTTGAAGAAGCTTTTTAAAGAATAAATTATAAGGGGAGGTAAAGTAATATGAGAAAAATAATCGTTTTATCATTTATTACATTAGATGGGGTAATGCAAGCACCGGGTGGGCCTGGCGAAGATACATCAGGTGGTTTCAAATATGGCGGTTGGGCTGCATCGTATGGTGACGATGTTTTTGGTAAGGTTTTAGAAAAACAGATGCAGCCTGCAGATCTTCTTTTAGGCAGAAAAACATTTCAAATTTTTGCCAGCTACTGGCCGGAGCATGAAAATGGATGGCCAGGTATCAATGAGGTCACAAAATATGTCATGTCCAGGACCATGGAAAAGTCAGATTGGGAAAACTCAATTTTCCTCAAAAACCTGACAGATATTAAAAAGCTCAAAAATTCAAAAGGTTCTGACATTAAAGTCTGGGGCAGTCGTGAGCTCATTCAGTTTCTACTTAAAAATGATTTAGTTGACGAACTCTGGCTCAAAATTTTCCCATTGATTCTTGGCAAAGGCAAAAAGTTGTTTGACAATGGCACGATTCCGGCAGCATTCAAATTAATAGAGAGTACAGTAACACCAAGCGGTGTTATTATTGTTAATTACAAGCGGGCTGGAAAAGTCAAGACAGGTACTATTGGTTCTTAAAGAGAAATCAAAAAAGAAAAAAGAAGGTTTCATCAGGCAGATGTAGTTAGAACCAAGATTGCATCACCAATTATTTAAAGATGCTACTTAAAGGATTAAATATTATCAGCTAATATCTTGAAGTATAATTTCTATCAGCTTTTGTAGTTAACTTTATCTTCAACTTTCAACCGGCTGCAGTTCCGGACTGGGCATTATAAAATACCAGCAAAGCAGCAAACCGCCAAAGTTAGCAGAAACTTTAAACCGACACATCGCCTAAATTCCTAAATGAAAAAGATAATAGCATTATTTCTAACTGTTCTTACTTCATATTCAATGTGTGGTCAAGGCATAACAGGACAATGGAATGGAGTTTTAAAAATTCAGGGAATACAATTAAGAGTTGTGTTCCATATAAACAAAACTGATACCGGATATGCCTCTACGATGGACAGCCCGGATCAAGGGGCAAAAGGACTTCCTGTTTCAACTACTAGTTTTGAAAATTCAAAATTGAAATTAGAATCTAAGAATTCTGGATTTGAATACAATGGAGAATTGAAGGACACAATAATAATTGGAACTTTTAGGCAAAATGGTATGTCACTTCCTCTTAACTTATCGAAAACGACAATAGAAACAAACCAAACCACATTTCCTAAAAGACCACAGGAACCGGTAAAACCTTACCCGTATTATTCAGAAGACGTAATTTTTAAAAATAATAATGCTAATGTTACTTTAGCCGGTACTTTAACCCTTCCACAAAAAGAAGGAAATTATCCGGTGGTAATTTTAATAACTGGAAGTGGGCCCCAAAATAGAGACGAAGAAATTCTGGGGCATAAACCATTTCTCGTAATTTCAGATTATTTGACAAGAAATGGTATAGCCGTTTTGAGATATGATGATAGAGGCACTGCTAAATCAACAGGTGATTTTAAAACTGCAACTACTTTTGACTTTGCCTCTGATGTAGAAAGTGCTATTTCTTATTTAAAAACGAGAAAGGAAATAAATGCAAAGAAAATCGGCCTAATAGGACACAGTGAAGGCGGAATAATTGCCCCTATGATTGCCGCTAAATCAAAAGACGTTGCCTTTATTGTTTTGCTTGCAGGCCCGGGTATTTCGGGGGATAAATTAATGCTTTTACAAAAAGAAAAAATTGAACAGGCAATGCATGTTGATGCAAAAGAAATTACTAAAAGCCAGGATATTTTCAAGGGTGCATACCAGATCATTCTTTATTCAGACACAAGCAACCTTATTTTGAATAACAAAATCAGTACTTATTTTAAGAAAAGTTTTGGCAGCGGAGTGCCGGAAGAACAAATAAGTGCTATTACAAATCAAATAGTAAACCCTTGGATGATTACTTTTTTAAAATATAACCCGGAGCCAACTTTGGAAAAAGTAGAATGTCCGGTTTTAGCAATTGCGGGTGAAAAGGATTTGCAAGTTCCGCCACAAGAAAATCTGATGGCGATAAAAACAGCATTAGAGAAAGGTGGAAATAAAAATGTTACCATCAAATTACTTCCAAATCTAAATCATCTTTTTCAGGACTGTAAAACAGGCTTGCCGATCGAATATTCTGAAATTGAAGAAACTTTTTCCCCCAAAGCATTAGACGAAATAACAAAATGGATTAAGCAGCAGGTTAACTAAATTCTGGTAACAATCGTATTGGCAATAGCAGGATTGATGTGCATTTCATCGGCTTTTATACTACTATCATCATTAATCCGGACTGAAAATACTTTGTTCCACTTCTGGTTCTTAATTTATCTTTAGTAATTCTATTGGGCTGACGTTTGGACGAAAAAATATAACATTCTCTGCCATTGCCAAACCTAAACGTTAGCCCTAAGCTTAAAATGGCATTATTCATTACAAATCAATTTAACAATGAGGAAATCAATCTTAATCACTCTAACACTTGCAGCAACTTTCTGTCTTGGTTTCGCTTTCAAAACAATCATAACAACAAATGGTAATAATAAAATGAAAAAAGTAACGGGCATTGGTGGCATTTTTTTTAAATGCAAAGACCCCAAAAGAATGACAGAATGGTATCAAAAAAATCTTGGTTTAAAGGCAAACCCATATGGGGGAGCAACTTTTGAGTGGTATGAAGGTGCAGACAGCACAAAGAAAGGACAAACGCAATGGCAACCATTTCCCGAAACCACAAAATACTTCGAACCTTCAATAAAGGACTTTATGATAAATTACAGGGTTGAAAACCTATTATCACTTGTTGAAGAATTAAAAAAGAATGGTGTAACCATTGTGGACACTATCGAAACCGTTGATTACGGTAAATTTGTACATATTCTTGACGCAGAAGGAAACAAAGTTCAACTTTGGGAACCTATTGACAATTAGTAAAACAAAATAGTTGAGGGACGCGCTAAATGATTAGTTAACACTAAAGCAGACTAAACGCCATACCGTTAATAGAAGAAGACTTGCTGAAAGTGGAGATGGAAGTTGAGGCATAGGCTCCTATAAATTGTCAGCAATAAATTGTTTGCAATAATCTTTTATTTGTAGTCGCACTTGCTTGAATTGTTCTATGATTTCTTCTTCTGTGCCTGTTGTTTTTGCAGGGTCAGAAAAGTTTTTATGAAATTTTCTTGCTTTTATTGGAAGGAACGGACAGCGTTCTCTCGCATTATCGCAAACAGTAATTACAAAATCAAAATCAATGTTTCGGTATTCGTCAATGTTGTTTGACGTTTGATTTGAAATGTCAATGCCATCATCCTGCATTGTTTCAATTGCTCTTCGATTTACTCCGTGGGCTTCTATTCCTGCACTATAAACTTCTGCTTTTTCTTTTGCAAAATATTTCAAGTAGCCTTCTGCAATTTGACTTCTGCAACTGTTGCCAGTACAAAGAACTAAAATTTTTTTGGGTAACATAATCAGACGAGCGGTCAAATGATATTGATGATGCGAAACTTTGGGTTAAAGCCAAAAACGGGTTACTGCACAATTGCTGAAGCTGTTATGATAATTGGTTTGCGATACTTCTTAGTTGCAACAATCTGTACCACAGCAAGATTTAGATTTCTCTGCATAAACCGTAATACTAAATATACCTGTTTTACCGGCTTTAAAATTTTTTAGTTCTACTTCGTTCAGGTAATTTCTTAAAATGTCATCAGGAATGTTGATTGGCTTTTCCTTTTGTAATGTTATGTTGCTAAATCCATTTGCGTTTATCAGTTCAAGATATTCTTCCTTCTGTATTGCACCTGATACGCAACCTGCATACATTTCTGCATCTTTACGCAAAGCGTCCGGTAGTTTGCCAACTAATACTACATCTGAAATACTAAAGTGTCCGCCTGGCTTAAGTACACGGAATATTTCTTTAAATACTTCATCTTTGTTGGGTACAAGATTTAAGACGCAGTTGCTTACAATCACGTCAGCAAGGTTTGCAGATACGGGCATTTTTTCAATATCGCCCTGCCTAAACTCTACATTGTAATAACCTAATTTTTCTGCGTTGACTCTCGCTTTGTCAATCATGGCAGGTGTAAAATCAATTCCAATTATTTTGCCGTCTTCACCCGTTTCTGCTCTGGCAATAAAGCAGTCGTTACCTGCGCCGCTGCCTAGATCAATTACCGTGTCGCCTTTTTTAATCCTGGCAAATTGGGTTGGCAAACCGCAACCTAAACCTAAGTCTGCATCAGGGTTGTAGCCTTCTAACGAAGTGTAATCATCGTTCATAATATGGTACACTTCGGTAGAGCAGCAACCAGAGCCGCAACAAGATGATTGATTGGTTTCTTTGTCCTGTAAAGCTATTTCGCTGTACTTCTGTTTTACCAATTCTTTGAGTTGTTCTGAATTTTCCATATTATTTTTTTATTTAGTTAACAGCAATTGTTTTTCTTTTCCATTTTCATTGAAATGCTTGCAAAATAATTTTGCAGCTTTTCAATTGCTTTCCAGTCAATGCAATAACAAATGGTATTGCCTTCAATATTTCCCTTTATTAGTCCTGCATTTTTAAGTTCTTTTAAGTGTTGGGATATTGTCGGCTGCGCGAGCGGTAGTTTGTTTACAATGTCACCGCAAATACAAGTGTCCACCTTTACCAAATACTCAATGATTGCAATTCTGGCAGGATGGCCCAATGCTTTGGTAATTGTTGCAATAGAATTTTGTTTGTTGGTAAAGTGTTCTGTCTTTGTCGCTCCCACTTTTTTAAATTTAATATTGCAATATTACGATAAACATTTTATTAAACAAATATTTTAAAGATAAATATGCAAGCCGCTAATAAAAAATTTTCGAATATTGTACCCATATAATAAACCTCTTCTTGAAATGAAAAAACAGAGGACACCTGGAATAGCGGCAGCCCGTATGAATATTTTATGGCAAGGTGGAGCAAGATGATGGCTCCAGTGTTTCTTGAGTGGTTCAATGTTCTCTACAATTTATCTTGGCTTGACATAGGTTGTGGTACCGGAACATTCCGGAATATCCACTTAGCAGTAATTTGCTCTCATTTAACCATGACGAAAATAATTGAAGTAGATTCGTAATTTACTGAAAAACTGTACTTGAAATTCCCGACTTCGGCAATACCTAAATCGTTGTGTGATATTAAAGAAAGAGAGTTTATGATGCTTTTATTTATGATTGAAGATGGAGCGCCGTTAGATCGAAAAGTAATTTTATTTTTTTGGGACAATTAACTGTCCTTCAATAACAATATTTTGATAATCAATTTCTGAAGAAGAATTTTTTTGTTTTTTGAAAAGGTCAAATAATATTTCAGTAGCTTTTTTTGCCTGCTGATAGGGGAATTGCTCTACCGATGCCAATGGAGGAAACTCCAGGTAACTGGTAATAGGAAGATTGGCATAGCTCACAAAACAGATGTCTTTGTTTATTTTCAATT
>JBDTEK010000209.1:0-3280 GCA_039922575.1 Ginsengibacter sp. | reverse complement strand
TCAAACTCAAACAACAATTTATCATTTACCGGCTTTTCATTGTATATCCAGATAACAAAAGAACTTCTTGGTTCGTTTGCAGCTGATGCAAACGCGGTATCTGTAATTATTATAGACGAATTTGGCTTGTTCCATTTCCATAAGACAGATTCCTTTCCTGCTTTAAAATGTGCATGGCTTATAGAAAGATTTCCATTGTTGGTTTGCCATTCTCCGGGAACGGTGCCTTCGCAAATATCCGGAATTTGTGCAGACACTATTTGGCCTGTCAAGACGAATCCCAGAAAAAGTGAGAATGAAAAAAGAATATTTTTTAAATACAATGACCGGCACATGTTGACTATTTAATTTAATAGCTTAACTCTAAAGGATGTTTCAATCTCTTATGGAAATTTGTTAGGTAATCAATCCAAGCTTGCTCATCCGGAAAAATCCGCTTCGGTTCCATGCACCACCCTGATAGTAAATAAATGGTTGGCCGGCATTTCGGGTAGCAACGGCCAATAAATGTCCAAATTCATTTTTAAAGGACACTTTTTCAAAACCCGGAACAACGACTCCTACACCAACTTTTCCATTATCTACTTTTCCGGCTGACTGATCCCAATAACTTACAAAACGATTAACAGAATCTATTACAGGATTCCCATCATCTTTATGTTTTGTTACGCCTGCAGCAATGGTTAGTGTTTTTCCGTCAAATTCATAATCGTCTTTTATTTTATTAAGATTAGAACCTGCATCAAGAGAAATCGTTTTTACCTGTTGTACCTTTTGTCCATTCACTTCCCATGGTTTATACATTAATTGAAAGGTGATTCGCAGAGGCCCCTGTTCTATTATTTTATAATTTGAATAGTTATCGGAGAATACTAATCCTTTATCGGTTATTGGCTCTGAATCGCCCGACCCAAGCGTCATGCCTACGTCATAAGCATCTAATCCATCTCCATGGTCAACGTGATAATCATTTCGTTTGTACCATTCATTTATGATAAGTTTAGTTGTTCTTTTTAACCATAAATCTATTCCTTTGGCATTGTCAGGATGGTTATCCAATGCAGCGCCGTACATCCTGAAAGCTATCTTGTCGTTCTCCCAAGCAAAATCATCAAAGCGTTCAGGTACCTGTCTTCCATAAGTCTTAGCAGCATACGCTTTTGGTTTTTGTTTTTTGAAATAATAATAACCTGAACTTCCTGCTGTGATGCCTGATTGGAAAATAATTGATTGGGGAGTTTTATTTCCGTTGTAAATAATTTGAGAAGGAATTTCTTCATTGGTCTGCGCATTTACAATAATGGTTTTCGAAGGATTAAATTTTGATTCCGCAAATTGTGTCCATTTCAATTCCACCATTTCATCACTCCTGTTTAATGGAAGTGAATTATGAACTACTGTTTTTTTCGGAACACTTTCTCTGTCAAACATCATTTTAAACAATTCAGTTCCAGCCAGTAAAAATGCACCTGTGCCATATACTTCTGAATCATCATATCCTACCTTTTCCGGCGATGCGCCCGGCACCTGCACAAACCCTAATTTTCCATCAGGATGTACACATTTATTAAGCGCAACCCAGGCCTTTTTTATTACAGGGAAATATTTTTCATATGATAAATAGCCGCGATTAACTCCCCATGCCAATGCATAAGTAAAGAAGCCGGTACCACTTGTTTCCTTTACAGGAAAGCTTTTCGGATCTAATAAACTTGCATGCCATGTACCATCCGGTTGCTGTAAGGAAGCGATGCGGCGTGCCATGTCTTCAAATATTTTTACGTACCGGGGCCTGGCGGGATAATCCGGCGGCATATTATCAAGGATGCGTGTAATGCCTGATATCACCCATCCATTTCCCCTGCTCCAAAAAACTTTTTTGCCATTTTTTTCTCTTTTGTCAAAAAAACGGCTGTCCCGGAAGTATAGATGTTCTGTGGTATCATATAAATAATCACTGCTTCTCCACCACAGTTGATTCATTCCATCAAGATATTTTTTGTCGCCGGTTACTTTATAGATGTATGCCAAAGTGGGCGGCCCCATAAACAACGCATCACACCATGCCCACTCGCGAATATGAAGACCACCCTCAAAATTCCACAATAAGGATTCTGTATGTGGTTGTGCGAGAATGTCATCACACAGTTTTATCATCGGCTTAATCATTGCCGAATCTTTATAAACCTGGAACAACTGCGCATAAGTTTGACCAACGCAATAATCATCCGCAAAAAACCTTTCATCAGGGCCGCCATTCCAATTATTTTTTTCTCCAACCGCTTTCAGAAAATCCAATTGCTTTGGATCATTGGCTATTTTAGCCCATGCCATTTGCCCGGCAAAATATGCGCCATTGGTCCAATCAGTGGATGGCCAGCACCAGCCATTTTTTTCTATATCCGCGAGCTGCCAGTTTGCCACATTTTTCATCTCGGCAAAAATGGTTTGTGGAGTAATAGGTACCTGGCTGTACCCAAATGAAGTAGTAAAAAGAATAGCCTGAGCTATAATTATTCTTTTGAGCATAGTTGAACTATTTTATAGATTTAATATTTAAAGAACTGAAAATCCAAACCCGGGCTTAAGCTCTTTGTAAGGCAGGCGTTGAACTATTTTATTTATCAGGAATTTTAAAAATGTCTTTCGTTTCCTTTAACCATTTGATCAATTCTTTTCTGTATAGCCTTACTATCTCCGAATGGGGATCATACTTGTTTTTCATCTCAAAAGGATCCTTTTTCAGATCAAAAAGATACGATTCTGTTTTGCCTTTCTTTTTTACATAAGCCAATGTGTAATCCTTTGTCCTGATGCCTCTGAAGCCGGTATTGACATTTACTTTATTGCTTATAATGGCTCCCATGATATATTGGTAGGATGGCTTGCTACCACTTCCGTTTAGAAAATAATTTGCATAGCTGGTTCCATCCAGATCATTCGGGATGGATTTTTTTAATCCCATTAAATCTAAAAAAGTTGGATACAGATCGGGAATACTTCCCAAAAATGTATTGTCAATACGTGGCGTAATATGTCCTTTCCAATAAATGAAAAAAGGAATACTCAATGATTCTTCATACATATTGTTCTTCGAAATTTCATCATGTTTACCGAGACAATTCCCATGATCGGCCATAAAAACTACAATGGTATTATCATCCAAATGATTATCTTTTAAACCCTGTAATATCACACCAACCTGCTCATCCACACCCGTCATATTTGCATAATAGTACTTAATATTATCTCTGTAAAAATCACCCATTTTCGTACCGGC
>JBDTEK010000208.1:0-2925 GCA_039922575.1 Ginsengibacter sp. | reverse complement strand
CCTTAATTAAAATTCTAAAATAAATTAAAAATTTAGTACTACATTTGCACCCAATTATTAAAATTATTTCATACAAATGCCTTATTTAACAACAGAAAACAAAGCAAAATACTTTGCAGACTTTGGTGGAAACGCTACAAATACCGGTTCTATTGAAGCGCAGGTGGCCATTCTTACAGAGAAAATAAATCACATTTCCGACCATTTAAAGAGCAACAAAAAGGACTTTAGCACTCAGCGGGGTTTAATGCAAATGGTAGGTAAAAGAAAAAGCTTATTGTCTTATCTTACAAAGCACAACTTAACAAGTTACCGTGCATTGATCGAAAAGTTAGGACTCCGTAAATAATTTTATTTTAGAATGATATTGTGAGCTATTCCCAACTGAATATACGGTTGGGAATACTTTTTTTTACAACTAATTAATAAACATGAATACTCCAAACCCAATAAATGTAACTTTTGACATAGGCGATGGCCGCATAGTTACTATCGAGACAGGTAAGCTCGCCCGTCAGGCAGATGGTGCTGTTACAGTAAGTTTAGGCAATTGTATCATACTCGCAACTGTAGTAGCCAACCGCGAACCTAAAGAGGGCCAATCATTTTTTCCTTTAAGTGTTGATTACCAGGAAAAATTTGCTTCTGCGGGAAGAATTCCAGGCTCCTTTTTCAAAAGAGAAGCAAGGCTCAATGATTACGAGGTACTTACTTCAAGATTAATTGACCGTGCTTTAAGGCCGCTATTTCCTGATGATTATTTGTGTGATGTGCAGGTGTTGGTTTCTCTGGTATCGAGCGACCCGGAGGTGATGCCTGACTCAATGGCGTGCCTTGCCGCTTCTGCTGCTCTGGCTGTTTCCGATATTCCTATCCAGGAAATTATTTCTGAAGTAAGAATAGGGAAAGTGAATGGAGAATTTGTTGTGAATCCTACTCGTTCTCAATTGGAAGAAGCCGATCTGGAATTCCTTATTGCTGCAACTGACAGAAATATAATGATGGTGGAAGGAGAGGGAAAAGAGTGCCAGGAAGAGGACTTAGTGAAAGCCATTGAAATTGCGCATGATGCAATAAAAGTACAGGTAAAAGCACAGGAAGAATTACGGGATAAAGCAGGAGTTACTTCAAAACGCGATTATACCAAACCTTATCGCAATGAAGCAATAAATGAAAAGATCATTGCATTTGCTAAAGACAAAATGTATGCAATTTCTTCTCATGCATCGGAAAAACATGAAAGGCAAGATGCTTTCGATAAGTTATTAGTAGAATTAAAGGAAAATCTTGGTGAAGATTTGCCCGATGAAGATAAAGGATTAATAAAATATTATTTTGGCGAATTACAATATCACGTGGTGCGCGACATGATGTTGGAAACCCGCAAACGCTTAGACGGCCGCAACTTAGATGAAATAAGGCCTTTAACCATGGAAGTGAGCCCATTGCCATCTCCGCATGGCTCTGCATTATTTACACGTGGCGAAACCCAATCATTAACCACCGTAACACTGGGTACGCCCCTGGATGAATTACTGGTAGAAAGCGCTGCCACCAGCAATTATTCTAAATTTATTCTTCATTATAATTTCCCTCCCTTTTCTACGGGTGAAGTGAAAATGATGCGCGGTGTAGGTCGCAGGGAAATAGGCCATGGCAACCTGGCAATGCGTTCTTTAAAACAGATTATGCCGGGTGGAGAATATCCCTATACCGTAAGAGTAGTAAGTGATATTTTAGAAAGTAATGGTTCTTCTTCTATGGCTACGGTTTGTGCTGGCTCTCTTGCATTAATGGATGCAGGTGTTCCCTTCAAAAAACATGTGAGCGGTATAGCAATGGGGCTTATTTCAAAAGGTGAACAATTTGCCATCCTTTCTGATATATTGGGTGATGAAGATCATTTAGGTGATATGGATTTTAAAGTTACCGGAACAAGAGATGGAATTTGCGGTGTGCAGATGGATATTAAAGTGGATGGATTAAGTATGGACATTATGAGGAAGGCCCTCGATCAGGCAAAAAAAGGAAGAATGCATATTTTGGATGCAATGTACCAATGCATACCTGAACATAGGGCTGATGTGAAACCACAGGCACCGAGAATGGAAAAAATAATTATTGATTCAGAATTTATTGGAGCAGTTATAGGCCCCGGTGGAAAAATAATTCAGGAAATTCAAAAAACTACCGGCGCTACTATTAATATTACAGAAGTAGGAAAAACCGGGGAAGTAAGTATTTTCTCCGCCAATAAAGAAAGCCTCGATCAGGCAGTAGCGTGGGTTAACAGCATTGTAGCTCAACCCGAAGTTGGTGATATTTATGAAGGAACCGTAAAAGGTATTAAAGAATTTGGTGCTTTCATAGAATTTTTGCCGGGTAAACAAGGGTTGCTGCATATTTCAGAGATTATGTGGAAAAGGCTTGAAAATATGGACAATATTTTCCAGGAAGGCGATAAAGTAAAAGTGAAATTGGTAGGCGTGGATCCAAAAACGGGTAAATTTAAATTAAGCAGAAAAGCATTGTTGCCGAAGCCTGAACAATCAGCTCCTCACCAAAGGCCTGATCATAATTAATTTTCCGATTAAATAAATAACCAAAGCTTGTAATAGAATACAGGCTTTTTTTTATGGAAAATTTTATAAAAATAGAGATCAAAACTTCATCTGAAGAACAATCTGGTATTATCGTTGCAGAACTGTCAGAAATAAATTATTATGCGTTTGAGGAAGAAGGAAACCAACTGTCAGCTTACATTAAAGAGGCAGATTATAATGAGAAGAAATTACGGAATATTTTGCCTGAATCTACCCTCTTTATAAAAACACTTATTAAAAATGAAAACTGGAATGAACAATGGGAGAATGATTTTAAGCCCGTGATTGTGAATTCCTTTGTGGCTATCCGCGCTTCATTTCA
>JBDTEK010000207.1:0-4456 GCA_039922575.1 Ginsengibacter sp. | reverse complement strand
GAATAAGCAGCAACTGAAACCTGGTAATGATTGGAGTTTTTTCTTAGGATCTTTTTATTCCCCCGTTACCATTTCATATATGAAAGCCAGATTTTCTCCCATTTAGCTTCAAAGGCACAAAAAGTTTAGGTCTTGCAGGTGACAAGACTATAAGTAAATTTACTATTACTCGTATCGTCGATTTACTATTCTACCAGTAATTACAATAGGCAAAAGAATAGGCAATAACGCTCTTGCACACTCTTCCACACGACTGTATATTTGCATTAGAAGTTGATTGATGTTCAACAAACATTAATCGAGAAATCCAAATCCATTGAAAAGAAACCAGTTCCTTTAATCCAGGAAAAACCAATAAAAATCCGATATCAGTCAACTTCTCTTTTTTTGAATTCAATGCCTTAGAAAAATAATAATTCCAATGAAAACCCGGCAGTAAAAAGCCATCCATCTATCCAAACGAAAAACCAAAACCCACAAGTCAAAATTTTAAAAACTTCCGCCTGATAAAGGCGGAAGTTTTTTGTTTGTAATTATTCTTTCATTAAATGTTTATTGAAGCCAAGCATCAAAAGCTTTTCATAAGCATTCCAGGTATCTTCTGGAATTTCCTGGTAAATTTGAAAGCCTTTTTCAGGATAGATTTTAATTCGTTGCAGGTCGCCCACCATAATATTGATCACCTTCTCCATGGGTATTTCATCAGTTGGATATTTTTCAAGGGAAATTTGAGGCGAGGTTACCAATACCTTTTTATCTGGCCAGTGTTTTTTAAAAGTCGCATAAGCCCTGCGTTCCATGTATGGCTTTTGTACTACGATAAAACTTTGGAGGAATAGTTCTTTTTCTTCCAATAATTTTTGGGTAAATAATATATTTTCGCCTGTATTGGAAGAGTTATTTTCGATTAAAATAACTTCACGGGGTACACCCATTTGAATAGCGATAGCGGCAAATTTATCTGCTTCTTTTTCCGTCCACATTTCTTTTGTAAAATTTCCCAGCCCACCCGACATAATAACTTTTGGCGCAAAACCCTGTAAATATAATTGAGCCGCACGTTGTGCCACCCTGAGGTCATGGCTTCCGAGCGCGAGGATGCAATCGGATTTTTCAATAATATGATTTACATGATGGTAATTCCAAAGTTGTTGTGCCAGAGATAGGATTCCAGATGTAATCATGCTAATTCGACTTAGGTATCCTATTATTATGAGCCTGCACTCTGATCGGGAACAACTTTATCAGGATGAATCCTTCAAAAAACTTCAGGATCATTCATATTCAAAAATGTACAACCCAATGCCCGGTAGAATAACCAGGCATTGAATTGAAAGCCGTTATTGAAACGATTCTTTTATTTTTTGACTTTTGTAATTTCCTTTTTTACAGCCTTTGCAGATTTTGCTACGTTCTTATCCTTTGCTGTTTCAGTGGCAGATTTCGCTTTTTTAGTTTTAACACCAGTAGCTTTCGCTTTTGCTTCTTTAGCAACTTTTGCCACTACAGATTCTGTCTTCACAGAAGTTTTTGCATTCAACGAAGTTTTCACCTTTACGGATTCCTTTTTACTTTCAACCTTAGGCTTCAACGACTCAGCTTGCTGATTTTGCTCTATATCCAACGTTTCAGTCACTGAGATTACGCAATTATCTATATAAAGGCCAGATACCGGTACGTAATTTTGTGCGTGATAATCATTCACCCACCTGCCATCGTTAAGTAAAAAACGATATTGATAAGTTTTACCTTCTTCTAACTGAACTACAGTTTTCAAAGAGCCATCTTTCTGCTTTTTCAATTCAAATTCTTTTCCGGGTGTCCAATTATTAAAATCTCCCAGTATTATCACTTCAGTAGCGCCATCAAGCGCTTCTTCCGGTAATGTAAAAATGATTTCTTTTTTCATAAAGTTTATTTTCTATTTTGAATACCGCTTTATTTTTTTTTGCGGTAAATTATAAATGTTTAAAAATATAAAAACCCATAAAACAATTAAGTTTACGGGCCTGGTACTAATCTTGTTACAAAAAGAAATTTCTTCCCCTTTCTGTTTTAATGATTCTTAATGAATGTCCTTAAATAAATAAAGCACTACCTGAACTTTGCCTCAAACCCTTATCTGTAAGAACTCCTGCAAAGGTAAAAAAAATTGTTTACTCAATTCATTTTTAACATTATCAAAACGTTGCAAAGTCTGACGACCTTAAATACTTCATTGCTACCTAAAAAAAACCTTGAAAGGTAATTGTTATCTTTCTGGAATAGGTGCAGCCTCATTCAAAAAAGAGTTGTCATTGTCGGATTTTTCATTTTCAAAAAGATAAAAAAACTTAGAAAATTTCAAAGATTCATTTAGCGATACAGTTATTGAAGAAAGAAGAATTGAAGAATGATAAAACCTAAATGAATTTCCTTTAAAATCGTAGCTTCAGGCATCAAATTTTCGATATGTCAAAAGAAGAAATTAAATATGAAATTAGTAAGGTTTTTAGACCAGTTTCCAGATGAAGCATTAGGGGAAATATTGGCGTTCTTAAAAAATTAGAAGCCCAACAAATGGGAACATCTTTTACAGCTTCACTCAATAAAATCCTTTCAGAAGACAAAAAATTATTAACCAGACTTGCTAAATGATATTTATTAAAGTAGCTGAATAGATTCATAAAATACTTATTGCTAAATTTGGTGGCTCTCATGGAAAGAGAGATATCGGGCCGAGAGAGTCCGCATTATCAAGGCCATTTCAAACTTTTGAAAATAATGAACTTTATCCCGTTCCGATATATAAAGAAACCGCATTTATTGAAAGATTACTTATGAACCATCCATTTATTGACGGAAATAAGCGAACCGGCTATGTGCTAATGAGAATATTTTTAATCAATAATGGCTTAGATGTTCATGCAAGCCAGAAAGAAAAATACAACTTTGTTATGGATATTGCGTCAGGTAAAATTAAATTTGAAGAAATTACAAAATGGCATAACAATCATATTGCTATTAAATAGTTTTCCTTTTTAATTATATAATTTGAACCACTTCTCTTCCATCCGCGACTTGCTCAACACGCTTTCCCGAGGCCACAAACTTCTTTCTGAGATGTTTGAAAAACGGAAATCGCTTTCGTATAAATACGAATATGCGCTGGATGTGCTGGACAATAACGAAGAGATTATAAAGCTTTTAATCAGCAAAAATATCATCAGGCAAAATAGCGCTTATCTGGAATTGGACGATCAGTTCCTACAATTCTTTGAGCAAATTCTGGAGGTGAATGAGGAAATAAATACATCGTATATCAATGAAAATATCCGGCGGGTAAAAGATGAATATATGCTTTATTATTTGCAGGCCAATAGTGATAATGAACGCTACAAATATCTGAAAGCGGTGAAATTGGCGTTGCGGAAGATCGGCCGGATAACCATCAGGAATATTGTGGATTTAATCCGCAATGTTGAAAACACTTTCAAGACGGAAATCAATTATAAAAACAAACTTTCCAAACTGGAGAATTATAAAATTAAGCTTTCCGCCATTCAACAATTGATTGAACAAACGGAAAAACTTATTACGCAGGATGAGCTTACTTTCTTCAAAACCGCCACAGATGAGGAATTGAAGTCTATCACCATTCAACTGCGTTTGGACTTAACGGAATCGCGACAAAATTTAATAGAAACCAGAAGGCAAATTATCGAATACATTAACCAGGTAAAATATCAAAGTAAATTCATTGAAAAATTACGGCAGTTAAAATACCTGAGAGACCAGTTTGAGATAAAACACAAGACGAATATCCTGGAAGTTTTATCTCAAAAGCATTCAACATTTTTTGAAACCAAACCCGCGTATCCGCTTAAGCTTTCGCTGTATCAATTAGTGCAAGACAGCTCAAAAGACATTATAAAAAAAGTAAGAAAAAATTACCGGTTTGGCGTAAAACCTAAATTGCAATCCGCCGAAAATATTTCGGAAGATTATCTGCATACGGAATCAGAGCAAGAAATTTACATCAACCTGCAGGAAGTAAAGTGGAACTTTATTTTATCGGGAATTAATCTGTTCGATTTCGTGATGCAATACGAATTTCCACGAGAAGTTTTGTTTGAAGAAAGAGTAACTATTTATTGCCAGTTAATTTCCTTGTATGAAGAAGAATTTGATTTATCTGAAAATTTTAACCAGGAAAATAAAATTGAATTCGCGATTGTTTATCCATCAAAAAACAAAATAGCATGAGTGTTCCAAAACAAACAGGCGAAATATTTGAGCTGTTAAGCAAAGGACAGTTTATCTGTTCTAACAGTACTGAAAGTCGCATCAGCAAGTTGTTTGACATTATTGATGATAGTGATAATTATGAACTGCTATATGATTATTTCAAATCAATTAATTTCATTTTAGAGAAGGGAGATGAATATTATCATTTTTCAAGAAAGGAAGAAAAAGT
>JBDTEK010000206.1:0-3419 GCA_039922575.1 Ginsengibacter sp. | reverse complement strand
ACATTCATTTTTATAATATGAAGGCAATGTTTTTCTACAAGTTGATTCAAGGATAATAAAATCCCGAAGTTGACTTAGAGAAATCATCAGGCAAAAGAAAAAATGGGTAGTTTTCTTGCAGACACTATTTATATTTATAAAAAGAGTTTAATAAATCGTTCCTACTTCAATGATGAAATATAAATGCTTTGACAGAAATTATTAAATTGATACTAGCTCAGCTTTCAAAAGGCTTGGCTGCGGAATTGGTTTATTTTCGTCTTTTAAATCCTTAAGATATAAAGCAATTGCATCTTTTACATTTACTTTGGCTTCATCAATTGTATCTCCAGACGAAAAACATCCATCAAGATCTGGCACTCTCGCCCAAATAGTCCCGTCTGGTGCTTTTTCAAAAATTACTAAGTATTGCATAATTTAAAATTAACTTATTATTTCCACCCCGCTTTCTTTTTAATATCATTTAACACCCCTATAGAAGGCTCTCTGTTGTTTCCATGATCTGGGAGCACGATTCTTACATCCGGCTTCTGGTTGTTTTTGAAAATTTTATGGCTGCCGCTCTGACGTGCTAAATACCAACCCTCATCTTGAAGTTGTTTTATAATATTTCTTACTTTCATTTTTGAAAGAGACTAATTAAAGGACAAAAATTTAAAAATTCAATATTCTTTCAAATATATAAAACAAACCTTGCAACTTGCTCCGATTAACTAAATCGCATTAGTCAATTGTCTAATTGGAGAATAATATAAAACCAGCAATAGATAAAACGTATAGTAAACAAGGGTCGAATTAGTAACTTTTTCAAATTAAATAATCAACTGTTTTTTTGCTCACGAAAGCAAAATGAAAAAAATAATTTTATGCATTTAACAATATCTAAAGAGAGGAAAGGCAAAAACAATTTGAAGAATGTTGCAATTATTTACCAATAAAAGTATTCTGTCTAATTTTTTGTTTATAGAATCAAATAGCAAATGGTATTGCTTTTTGAATACCGGTTGAACTATTTGATTTAATGCTTAATAGTTAAATAGCGCGAATTGAATTCTGCAAACGTAGATTTACGGTATAAAAAATCGTAGGTATACTATAAAAATAGATGTAAAATCACATTCTTAGCAGTAAATATGTCGGACATAAAAAAGAGCAATCTTGCTCTTTGCAAAAAGCCTTCCTGACGTATCTTTGCTCCAGAAGTTGATTGATGTTATGTTAGGCATTAATCAAAAAAAAATATCCAAATAATCATTCGAAAAGCAGAACCTATCCAAGTTCCTTAAAAAATCGAAAAAAATCCAATATCAGTCAACTTCTATTTTTTCTTTGTCTAGTATCATCTCTTTTTAATAAAATATAAAGAGAATTTGTATAAACCGATTTATTTTGAACATGATTTCGTCCAAGGATCATCTCAAAAATGAAAAAAATTAATTCTTATGAAAACCATCCGGTATGTCTTAAAAAACCTGATCCGATCCTTCTAAAACCTGAAAGCTGAAACCAGAAAGTTATTAAACTGGAAAAAGTCCCAGAGAATCTGCCAAAAAGCAGGTAAAAAATTAAAAACTTCCGTATTTAAAATGCGGAAGTTTTTTTATTGTCTAATTTATGATTCTGAATTAGGATTTTTAGGATTAGAAAAATAACTTTCTTTAATCAAAAAATTATTGTAATCACTGTAATCATTATTCAGGCATCACAAAACATGCATTTATTAAATAAATTTTACACCTTGATGCTCCAGCTTCTTGTATTTATTATGGTCAAACATATAATAAAAAGCCCCTTTTTTTGAATTTAATTTTTCTTTTGTAGTGAGTTTTTTGAGGACGTTGAGGGATAATATTTTTCTTGAGAAATTTCGCTTATCAAACAAGGTATCATAAATAGCTTCATAGAGATTTTGCAACTGAGGCAGCGTGAACTTTTCCGGCAATAATTCGAAACCAACCGGGCGGCTGGCTGCTCTTATCTGAATCTGCGCTTTTGCAAGTAAAATCATTTTTTTATGATCAAAAACCAAAGCCGGCAGTCGTTTTATGTTAAACCATTTGGCATTATGCTCTTTCATTAATTGCGGAGAAGTATTAATTTTTATCAGAGCAAAATAAGCAATCGAAACTACCCTGCCGCCAGGGTCGCGGTTCACTTCCCCAAAGCAATATAATTGCTCCATATAAATATCAGTCAGGCCTGTAAGTTCTTTGAGGATTCTTGCTGCACCCGCATCTACGCTTTCTTCGCCTTTTACAAAGCCACCCATGAGTGACCAACTTCCAAAACCAGGTTCAAAGCTCCTTTTTATTAGTAAAGCTTTTAAATTTTCTCCATCAAATCCGAGAATGATGCAATCCACGGCAATTAATATTTTGTCGTAAATTTTGTATTCAGTAATGAGGCTCATAATTCGTTCCCGTGTCTTGCTTCCGTGATTAGATAAAAGTAATTAAAAGAAAACAATTACCAAAACTTAACATATAAAGCAAATATGATCAACAGTGTAAGCACGATTAAAACTAAAGTTTGTGGCTTTACTTTAAACATTTGTTTATCCAAAGCAAATGCTTTCGGGTTTATTTTGGGGCCCGCGAGGCTAATTGCAACCATTAATATCATCGTGAATAGAAAAGATAAGCCCATACAAATATGAAAAGGGATTTCATAACCTCCTCTCCCGTTAGGATAGGCTGTGTAAAAAAATGTGTCGTTTCCAAATAATTGTGGCGCCATTTGATTGAACAATACAGATAATAAAAATCCGGCTATTACACCTGCTATTGCTGCCGCTCCTGTAGTTCTCTTCCAGAACATACCGAGCAAAAACATGGCAAATACACCAGGGCTTATGAAACCTGTATACTTTTGAATATACGTAAAACCTCCCACTCCTCCTATACCGAGCAAATCGCTCCAGGTGAACAAAACAGCCAGAATCATTGCCGCAAACACAGCTATTTTTCCTACAAATACCTGTTGCTTTTCACCCGCTTCTTTTTGAAAATACTTTTTATGAATATCCAAAGTATAAATGGTGGAAATACTGTTTACTTTCCCGGCCAATGATGCTACTATAGCTGCTGTTAGAGCCGCAATTGACAATCCTTTTAAACCGGTTGGCAAAAAAGCAAGTACTGCTGAATAAGCGCCATCTTTGCCACCAATCAGGTGAGGTAAATATCCATCTTTATACAAAACATAAGCGGCTATACCAGGCAACACAACAATAAGCGGCATTAATAATTTTAAAAATCCTGCAAATAATATTCCGGTGCGCGCCGTATGCAAATCAGCTCCTAAAGCCCTTTGGGTAATGTATTGATTACAGCCCCAATAATTAAGGTTGATAATCCAGATACCCGCAGCGTAAGAGAGAAGGCCGGGAAAAGTAAGGTACTTTGAAATATCATTTTGGG
>JBDTEK010000205.1:0-8408 GCA_039922575.1 Ginsengibacter sp. | reverse complement strand
ATTAAAACCTGCAGATGTGAAAGTAAGTGAACCGCTTCCCCGCATTTTAATTATAAAATTACCATTCGCGTCAGCCGTAGTGGCGTTTCGCGTACCCGTTTCTGTAATGGTAGCAAAAGGTACAGGCTCTCCCCGATCGTCCTTTACTGTACCTGATACAGATGTACCTTGTGAAAATGCTAATACTCCACTGAGCATCAGCACTGTAAATAGCATCAGAAATTTTCTCATGTGTGTTTTTTGTGTTTTTAAATTTTTGAAATCTACTCTACGAATTAAAAAACCTTAATCTTAAGTTTTATTTGTGATTTCATTTAGGTTTAATTAACGGATAAGGCAAGCGAAAGTAGTAAATCGCTGCATTCCCTTTAAAAAAAATTTTGCAAAAAGAGGAGATTTTTTAAGAAAAAACTACTTTATTTATTTTATTTTAATGGATAAGTAAATGTATAAACGGTAGTTAAACAAGTTTTAGGAGTTCTTAGATAAAAATTAAAAAAAAAATAAAAAATATGACAATTTCATTCTAAATCTAACGAAACTACACTTTCTCTATATTTTTTTTAATAAATAAATTTTAAAAAAGAACCATATTTTTTATAAAAAAACTATTTATAAGTAGCTGTTAAGGGCTTAAGGAAGAAAAACTGATAAGATTGATTGTAAAATTCAAGAGTCCCAGGTAAAATTTTCTTTTAGCCTTGCTTCTTTTAGCGTTTAAAAGACGCTGCACAAAATGGAATTCTAAGATATATTTTGACCCAAAACCATTAATTGCTTAAAAATTATAAATCCCCTGCAATTTTACCTCCGTTTTCTTATTCCCTTTTATCAGGTCGAGACCGCTTCCTATTGTATTTTTATCAGGATACATTGTTTGAGCAACCCTGCACCAAAGTGACCATTTTCTGGTTACATCATAGTTTACATTGACATAATACCGGTATCCTTTGTCAAAAAAAACCGGAATAGAATAGCCATATAAAACATCACTTTCAAATGCATACATACGACTGTTGTAGCCGTCCGATTCAAAATAACAAATTCGTACATTGCCCGAAAGACGCTTCAATAACGGCTTGTAAATAAGATCAGCATACATGAGAAAACCATCTTGCGGGTCATCGCCACGCTTATCAAACCAGGCAAGTTCTACTCTTGAACGAAAAGTAAAAACCTGATCCAGTTTATAACTGAAATGGGTTCTTAATCCTTGTTTCGGCTTTCCTATTACAGGATGTAGTGGCAGACCTGATGGATTATAATTAATAGCTTTATTTTCAGTCCGGTACCTTACATACATTTCTCCCTGGCGGTTTGGTTTGTAGGTAAGCTGCACCATATAATCACTACCTGACGAGGGTGCATCGGTTCGGTATTTCACCCATGGAAAATGATAAAAGTCAGCATACGCATCTATACGCAAAAAATCCGTTGGTGCAATAGTAAGCCCTGAATAAAACCCACTTTCATTGGTGGGATAAGTACTTTCGGTAAATGCATTGGAGTATAAAGATTGATAACCCCTGGAAATTTTACGGTAAAGAAAACTCATATCCACACGTGAATTGGTGCTTATTACCAAACCGTTTATGAATGCTTTGTCCAAATCCTCATCAGTAGCAGCTTCTCCAAAAAAGTGCATGTTTTTAAAAGTATAACTATAGTCAATACTATAATTTCCTGCTCTTTTTCCAGACAGCGCATATTTATTATAAAGAACATCCTGTTTGGAAATTGTATAATCAAATTGGTAATGAACCCCATTCACGCCCACATAAAATTTTTCTTTTGAATAACCAATATTCCCTCCAAGAGTTAATTGACCTTGTACATTCTTTCCTTTTATTTCATTAGCAGTTCTATGAAAACCAGATAACTGTAATGAAGAAATATAATCGTCAAAATTTAAAGTATCCACATTAAAACTTGCATCCAGCTTTCTATAACTTAGGAAAAAAGTAGTTTCCCAATTTTTCTTTTGCAAAGTGATCCCAGCGCCGCGATTGAAAACAATTTCACCTGCAGAATTATAGGGCCGTAAAATATCAGATTGCCTTTTGACGTTCATGATTTCAGCGCCTTTTTTAAATGCAAGGCTTTGCCATTGAGTTAATCCCTGCCCCATATTTACAGAAAAATCTCCTATGGCAAGCGATTTAATGACGCCCAGGTTTCTTACAAAAAAATGTGCCGAATAAAAATCAAATCCATTCTTCTGATCACCTTTAAAAAATTGTTCTCCTGCGTCTTTTTCTGCAGTGAAGCCGTATTGCAACTGATTTTTAAATTTGTATTTATATCGAATTAAAATTTTCTGCCGGCTACCAGGATAGAAGTTTTTAGCAACACTGCTGTCTAAAAGATACCCTTTCGATTTTTCCAAAACCTGGCTTCCTCTTATTAAAACAGAATGATTTCCGTTTTTTAAACGTTCAGATAAAGAATTAAAAACATTTACTTTTTCAACAATTGTGATATATGGCAGTATTCTTCTGATCGTTGTCACATTCCAGCCGGGGATGGCCTGAAGCTCATAAATATCAATAAAATTTCCAAATAATTTACGATAAGAAAGAAGATTACTTATTTGCAACGGAGTTAATAATTGCAATTGCTGCATTAAGCCCGCATCGGCATAATTAAGGTTAAGTGGATCCTTAATAAAATGTACCATTTCCTGCAAATAACTGTCGTCTTCGGTAGTTTCATCTTCATTTGCTTCGGTCATATTTTCTAATTGTTGTTCTATTACGGGTGGTGGCTCTGTTGGTTCTGCAGGATTATCCTGCGCAAAAACATCGTTGCCCAAACAGCAATATAACAGACACAACGCCTTTAAAAGAAATAATTTTATTGAATTAATTATTTTCAAATTCTTTAGATTTGAAATTGATTAACAACATTAATCCGGGGCTTAATCCCAATTGAGGATGGTAACTAACGCTCATGTCTAAACGCAGATTATTCCAGCTAATTCCTGCTCCCGCATAGGGCGATGAATTTAAAGAAGCGATACCCGCTCTTGCAAAAAATTGTTTGTCAAAATTGTATTGTGCTCCTGCATTTACATTAACCGGTATATTTTCTTCTTTCACAATTTCTGTGCTGATGATAAAATTCTCACCTGCTTCATAGCCAATTCCAAACTTGTAAATAGAGCCTAATTTTTCATTGCTTGTTTTAGAAATTTGGCCACCCACAGGATTATAAAAATGGATTCCTGCATGCAATTTTTCTGACAGGTGCACTATAGTTCCTAATTCAAAATTGACTGTTGATAAATTTTGATAGCCCGGTATTCTAAAAGAGTAATAATTGAATTTAATTCCCAAATCAAGTTTAGAACCCAGGCTTCGTGCATAAGCGAGTCCTATTTGTGATTCGTTGTAATTTTTGTATCCGAAATAATCGGCCTGGAAACCAAAATTTCCTTGTTTTGTTGGTAATGCAACCACTGTTGAATACATGTTGTTTGTAGAAAGTAAAAATCTTCTTTCGCCATAAACACCAAAAGCCGGACTTTTTATTTGTGCAAGAGCGGCCTGGTTTGCAGTGAAAGAAAAAACATCTGTATGATTGATGCTGTAAGCACCAATGCCAATGTAGCTTGCGGCTACAGGCCTTCTTAAAGATTGGGCAATAGCATCACTCTCTAAAAAGAAAAACGAGGAAAAAACGATTATTTTTCTCACAGCAATGGTTTTGTTACTATAGGATTACAAGTTAAGTACTTTCAGTCAAACTTTTTTTTTAATAAATAATATATTTCAAATCCGCTGGTATTAAGTATTAGTCTTCAATTAAGTTAATTATAATTGACTAAATAATAATTGAAAAATTGAAGTGAAACCCAATTTATTTGGTTCTTCGGTAATTTTAGTGGAATCCGTTTTTGGGTTGTTAACCTTAGTAGAAAACTCAGATTTATAGTTTGCCGAAACCTTATTCCCTTATTATGATAGGCTTGCCAGCCATATGGTAATAAGGTTTATATCTGTATTTCATAGCTTTTCTACTAAAGTTCAAGCAGTCCTTATCGGTGAAAATAAAAATCCTATTCCTCTAAAATTACCGAAGAACCTTTTTTCTTCTTGAAAAAAAAAGTAAAAACAAAAGCTATGAAAAGTCGAAAGAACTTGCCAATAAACGCGAGCTCTCAAAAACAAGAACAATAAATTTCAAAGCTCACATTTTTCTCTTTTAAAATAAAACAAATAAAAACGGCGTTACATGATTAATTTTGCGCAATGCAATTATTAGAAGGTAAAGTAGCTTCAGCAGCCATTAAAGAAGACTTAAAACAAAAAATTTCGGAGCTTGCAAAACAAGGAAAAAAAATACCGCATCTTGCCGCAATTCTGGTAGGCAACGATGCCGCAAGCGAAACGTATGTAAACTCAAAAGTGAAAAATTGCAACGAAGTAGGAATTATTTCATCTTTGTTCCGGTTTGATGAAACTATTTCTGAAAAAGAATTATTAGGTAAAATAATTGCTTTGAATGAAAATGCAGATATTGACGGTATTTTGGTACAAATACCTTTGCCCAAACACATTTCTGAAAAGAAAGTAATACTTGCTATTTCACCAAAAAAAGATGTGGATGGATTTCATCCCCTTAATATCGGCAATATGGTACTTGGCTTTCCATCATTCATTTCGGCCACTCCTTTTGGTATCCTTTTGATGCTTCAACATTATAAAATTGAAACTTCAGGAAAGCGCGTTGTCATTATAGGCAGGAGTAATAATTTAGGCACTCCTTTAAGCATTTTATTAAGCAGAAATAATGATCATGCAAATGCTACCGTAACCCTTTGTCATTCGCGTACGCAAAATTTAAAGGAAATTTGCAAACAGGCAGATATATTAGTTGCCGCAATAGGAAAACCAAAATTTGTGACACCAGATATGGTAAAAGAGAATGCTGTAGTAATTGACGTAGGCATCAATAGGATCGCTGATAGCACCAAAAAAAGCGGGCATGCATTGGTGGGCGATGTGGACTTTAAAAATGTGGCACCTAAGTGCAGTTATATTTCCCCTGTACCCGGCGGTGTTGGGTTGATGACAATTGCGGCATTATTGATGAATACTTATGAAGCGTGTGTAAAGAATGATTGTTGATAGATTTATCGTCGAATTGTTTTATTGTCGAATTGTTTTATCGTTGAATCGATTTGTTTAATTGTTGTATTATTTTACTGTTTTGGTTTATTGTCGAAATGTTTATTGTTTATTGTTTTTAAATCTAAATTACCCATCTAAAATCTACAATCAAATTTGGAAGCTCTGCTAAATATAACCACTGCCTTACCTGTTATGGAATCATTTTACACCATCCAGGGCGAGGGCTTTCACCAGGGGAAAGCCGCCTATTTTATCCGGTTGGCGGGTTGCGATGTTGGCTGCGTATGGTGCGATGTAAAAGAAAGTTGGGAAAAAGATCTTTATCCAATGCTGGAGGTGGAAGATATTGTTGAAAAGGCAAAAGCATATCCCGGAAAACTAATTGTAATAACAGGTGGTGAACCCACTCTATATAATCTTGAAAGATTAACCAAAACTCTTCGACAGGAAGGTTTTGAAACCAATATTGAAACATCCGGATCACATCCTTTAAGCGGATCGTGGAATTGGATATGTCTTTCCCCGAAAAAATTTAAACCTCCTCTTCCGGAAATAATTCCCAGGGCGGATGAGCTTAAAATTATTGTATTCAACCGATCTGATTTTGATTGGGCTGAAAAATATGCAGCACTGGTTTCTCCCTCATGCAGGTTATATCTGCAACCCGAATGGAGTAAATCTGAAATAGTAACTCCACTGATAATTGATTATATAAAGGAAAATCCAAAATGGCAATTATCGTTGCAGATACATAAGTATATTAATGTGCCGTGAGGAGATTGGAAGTTAGAAATTCTTCAGCGGCTTTGGGATGGCCGGAAGAGCGATTCATTTTATCCTTGAATTTTTTGTTCCTTTAGTTATTCAAGAAAAAAAGAAAAGAAGAAAATTAATGCATCCGTTAGCGTATCGATAAAACCCTTCCGAGCTTATCAGCACTTTCTGATAATTATATCCTTTAAAAATGCTACTGACAAGTTGGTGGGCAAGACGCCTACAATTGCAGCAGACTAAAGGTTTGAAGAAAAGAAAGTTCACAAGCGGGCTTTTGCCGTGGGATGGCCGGACAAACGGCCGGAGGCATTCGTGTTGTCCTTGAATTTTTTGTTTCTTTTTTTTTCAAGAAAAAAAGAAAAGAAGAAAATTAATGTATCCGTTAGCGTATCGCTAAAATCCTTCTTAGCCTTCCAGCACAATCTGAAAAGTATATCTTTTAAAAATGCTACTGACAAGTTGGTGCGAAACTCCAACAATTTCGAGACTATAAGAACAAGCAATTTGCACAAACAGACTTTGGCCGTGGGATGGCCGGACAAACGGCCGGAGGCATTCGTATTGTCCTTGAATTTTTTGTTCTTTTTTTTAAGAAAAAAAGAAAAGAATGGAATTAAAATATATATGACCAAAATCTAATTGTTCATATATTGTTGGCGGGCGCCTACAATTGCAGGATTGTGGAAACCTCAAACTTTCAAGCTTCAACATTCAACATCTAAGGCTTCTATTAACAACCCATTAGATAAATGCATCAAAAATTCGTTTTACTTTTAAACAAACCTGATACATGCGCAAAGTTGTTTTTCTTCTGGTATTATTATCTTTTTGCCTGCAATCAAAATCTCAATGGTACGATCCTGACAAAGTTGACCACAACGCAAATACTATCTACAATCTTGCGATAAATAAAGCGCGAAATGATGATTATGTAACTGCCATAAAAATAATCAACGAAGCACTGAAAATTGAGCCAAAATTTGTGGATGCCTATCTCTCACTGGCAGGCATACACGCAAATATGAAAGACTATGCCGGCTCAGTAAATAGTTTTGAAAAAGCATTCTCGCTTGATTCAGTTTACACCAGTGACTATTTACTGCCCTACTCTATTTCTCTTGCAGGATGCGGCCGGTTTGAAGACGCCTTAACAGCAGTTAATTCTTTTCTCCAAAACCCAAGGCTCAATGATAGAAGTATAAAGGCTGGGCAATTCAGGAAAAAAACTTACGAATTTGCTGTTGATTATGCAAAAACACATCCTGCAAAAGAGTACGTCTTTGCACCTCAAAATCTGGGCGATAGCATCAACACTGCCGACAATGAATATTTTCCTTCGCTCACAGTAGATAGCAAAACACTTACCCTAACCAGAAAAATAAAAGGGAATGAAGATATTTATCAGAGTAATTTGATAAATGGAAAATGGAGTAAGGCTTTTCGCCTTGAAGGGCAAATAAATTCCACTACTTTTAATGAAGGAGGTGAAAATATTTCACAAGATGGCAAATGGATGATTTTTACCGGTTGCAATTTCCCCGAAGGCCTTGGTAGTTGTGATCTGTACATTTCTTACCTGACAAAAAATGGCTGGAGTGAACCACAAAATCTGGGTCCGAATGTAAATTCCGAATACTGGGAATCCACACCTTCCCTTTCTCCCGATAAAAGAGACCTGTATTTCAGCAGCAATGTGCCTGGTGGTTTTGGAGGAAAAGATATTTGGGTATGTCATAGAAATGAGAATGGTAAATGGGGCGAGCCATTGAACCTTGGAGCTGAAATAAATACTGCGGGTGATGAAAGCACCCCGTTTATTCATGCAGACAATCAGACACTATATTTCAATTCTACCGGCCTGCCGGGTTACAGTGAAAAGCCCGATCTTTTTGTTACCCGAAAATTACCAGGCGGAAAGTGGAGCAAACCCGAAAACTTAGGTTACCCGATTAATACAATAGATGACGAAGGCTCTATGATAGTAGCTTCCGACGGAAAAACGGCTTATTATTCGAGCGACCGGAGCGATACAAAAGGCGGTTTGGATATTTATACTTTTGAATTGCGTAAAGATTTACGTCCACTAAAAACCCTATGGGTAAAAGGAAAAGTTTTCGATAAAGAAACAAAAGCCGGATTGCCTTCCACAGTAGAATTAACTGATGTAAATACCAGGCAGCTTATGAGCAAACTACAAACAGATGAAGATGGAAATTATTTGGTTACATTACCTGTAGGAAAAGATTATGCCTTTAATGTTCATCGTAAAGGATACTTGTTTTATTCCGAAAATTATAACATCAGCTCTACTTCAGATTCTATTTATACTGCTGATATTCCACTGCAGCCTATAAAAGCGAATGCATCTGTAATATTAAAAAACGTATTTTTTGATACAAAGAAAACAGACTTGAAACCGGAATCTATAACAGAGTTGGATAATGTAGTAAGATTGATGAATGAAAACCCCGATATGAAAATTTTAATTAGCGGATATACTGA
>JBDTEK010000204.1:0-7340 GCA_039922575.1 Ginsengibacter sp. | reverse complement strand
CATTCATTCTTTCACGGATAGTACGTGCCATACGCGCAAGACCTACACCAAACTGTGCATATAATTGTTCGCCCACAGTACGTACGCGACGATTACTCAAATGATCAATATCATCAATTTCACTTTTAGCATTGGTTAATAAAACCAAATATTTTATGATCGCAATGATGTCTTCTTTCGTTAATACCTTCTTTGTAATCGGGTAATCCAATCCTAATTTTCTATTGATCTTATAGCGACCCACTTCTCCAAGATCATAACGTTTATCACTGAAAAACAACTTATCAATAATACCACGTGCTGTTTCATCATCAGGAGCATCTGCACCGCGTAACTGACGGTAAATATGCTGAACCGCTTCAATTTCACTGTTTGAAGTATCCTTATTTAATGTATTATAGATTATCGCATAATCTCCACTTACTTCTTCGCGCTGAATAAATACGCTTTTCACATCCAGCTCAAGGATCATCGCTATATTATCTTCATCCAGAATAGTATCTCTTTCAAGTACTATTTCATTTCTTTCAAGGCTTACTACTTCACCGGTATCCTCATCCACAAAATCCTCAACCCAGGTACGAAGTACTCTCGCGGCCAAACGCTTTCCAAGATTAGCATTCAATGTTTTCTTATCAGCTTTTACTTCCACAGCCATTCCGAAAAGTTCCAGAATATCTTTATCAGTTTCATATCCGATAGAACGCAGCAATGTAGTTACAGGAAATTTTTTCTTACGATCAATGTAAGCATACATTACATTATTAATGTCTGTCGCAAATTCCATCCAGGCACCTTTAAAAGGAATAACCCTTGCGGAATATATTTTGGTTCCGTTTGGATGTGTGCTTTGGCCAAAAAATACACCGGGTGAACGGTGAAGCTGGCTAACTACTACCCTTTCGGCGCCATTGATTACAAAAGTTCCACGCGGAGTCATGTACGGAATGTTTCCCAGGAATACATCCTGAACAATAGTTTGGAAATCCACATGTTCTTCATCATTACAACTCAGGCGTAATTTAGCTTTAAGGGGAACTGCGTAAGTGAGTCCTCTTTCTATACATTCTTCTATTGTATAGCGGGGAGGATCTACAAAGTAATCGAGAAATTCCAGCATGAAAATATTACGTGTATCATTTATAGGGAAATTTTCCTTAAATACACGAAACAACCCTTCCACATTTCGTTTGTCGGGGGTAGTTTCCAACTGAAAAAAGTCTTTAAAAGACTGAATTTGTATCCCTAATAGATCGGGAGTTTCCGCCAAATGTCCAATTTTACCAAAACTGATTCTTTGTGCAGGAGCTACTTTAGTTGAAGGCATATTTTAATTAAAATATTTTAAAATGAGAGACTCTTTAAAAAGGGGGTACTTAAACGATTTTTAACACTTACCAAAATTTAAAGGATTGCAAAAGTAATCTTTTTTTTGAAATCGAATGTAAGTAAATTAAATCTTATAGTTTCTTTAATGAAAAACCAATCCCTTAAAAAGTAAAATAAAATAATCTGCAAATTTAAAAGCTTAAGGCAAACTATTGGGCTCTTAAACTATATTTTGAAAAAAAAATCTTTTTAATAAACCACATGCTCTATCCACATCATTCCTATTTACGGAATTTCTTCGTTTTAATACCGGTATAGAAAAAAAGAAACACAAGAAAATTTCGTTATAGATTTATAAGTCTTAATTTTGCGTTTTCTTATTAAAAAATTAAATAAACAAAGACATGAAAAGATTATTTTTTGTTCCTGCTTTTGCAACTGTGTTATTCCTGGCTTCCTGCGGTGGAGGAAAGGAATCTTCTGAAAGCAGCAGTTCTGCAACTGACACTACAACAACCGCTGCGGCAACTGCCCCTGCTGAAGCTCCCGGTGCAGATATTCCCGGTATTGACTCCGTTAAAGTTACAGATGACATTAAAATTGATGGCCTGGATAATATGACCTTTGATAAAACCTTATTTAAGGTAAAAGCCGGTCAGGATGTAAAATTAACCATGAAGAATATTGGTAAACTTCCAAAAGAAGCAATGGCGCATAACGTAGTTATCTTAGCTCAGGGTACAGACGTTCAGGCTTTTGGTGAAGCGGCTGTAAAAGATAAAGCAAACGATCATATCCCAGCTTCTATGGCTACTGACGTAATCGCCCATACCAAATTGTTAGGTCCCGGAGAAAGTCAAACAATAACTTTCAAACTTCCTGATGCAGGAGTTTATGATTTCATTTGCAGTTTCCCCGGTCATTTTGGAACTATGCATGGTAAAATAGTAGCACAGTAATTAATTTAAAATAAAATTCTTTTTAAAGGGCAGTCAATAAAATGACTGCTTTTTTTTGTTTTGGAAAACCAGGTTTTTTACTACATTTTAAAGTGCCTTAAAAAAGCGCCCAAGGATTTTCAACGCCGTACTATTGCAATTTATTAGAACAATGAATACTCATGTGGTTAATATAACTGATCCCATCCTTCGGGAAGCAATGTCTGAATGTAAAACACCCGATTTTTTAATAATTCAAAATCGACATTTATTTTTTATCGATTTTTTTTTGCATAAAAAAACCGGAGAGGGATCTCCGGCCATTTTAAATCTTATTTCGAAAAGGAATCTAAACTACTTCTACATCAGCTCCTGCATCAGCCAACTTAGCTTTAATTTCTTCAGCGGTTGCTTTATCCACGCCTTCCTTAATTGGTTTAGGTGCAGTATCAACTAATTCTTTGGCTTCTTTCAAACCTAAGCCAGTCAATTCTTTGACAATTTTCACAATGCTCAATTTGTTTGCGCCCGGAGCTTTCAGAACTACATCAAATGTTGTCTTTTCTTCAACTACAGGTCCGCCGCCGCCTTCTGCACTTGCAACTACTGTTGCTGCTGCAGGTTCAATTCCATATTCTGTTTTTAAGAAATCAGCTAATTCCTGAACTTCCTTTACTGTCAAGCCTACTAAGTTTTCGGCTAATGATTTTACGTCTGCCATGATTTTTTGAGTTTTAATTTTTTCCCCCTTCTTTTCAATTATAAATTGATCCGGCGGAGTGTTTTTTAAAAAAATTGGTTTTTTATCCTAATTGGTTATTGATAACCAAAAAAATACTAATTAATTATGCCTGTGGTTCTGCCGGCTTTTCTTCCTTTTTCTCTCCTTCGGCATTTGGCGTTTCTACCACTTCTGATTTTGCTTCAGCTGCTTTTGGCGCTTCTTTCGCGCCTGATTTTATTTCAGCAACTTTAGGTTCCGGTGCTTCTGATTTCGCATCAGCCGCATTTACTTTCGGTGCTTCTGATGTTTCCGGCCTGTTTTGCAATGCACCAATCACACGCTGAATCGGCGACATCAACAATCCTATTACTTCACCAATTAATTCATTTTTAGTTTTGATTTTGGTAAGATTAATCAATTGATTATCTCCGACGAAAATATCTCCATTTAAAAATGCTGCTTTCAATACAGGTTTTTCTCCATTCAAAGATTTACGGAAACTACTGATGATCACTGCCGGATCTTTAGGACTTTCGCTGAACATCAAAGCAGTTACATTATGCAAGGAATCATAAATACCTGAATATTTTTCGCTGTCCAAACTTTCCAACGCTTTTTTTATCAAAGTATTTTTAGCGACCTTCATT
This sequence comes from Ginsengibacter sp., assembly GCA_039922575.1. Classification (GTDB taxonomy): domain Bacteria; phylum Bacteroidota; class Bacteroidia; order Chitinophagales; family Chitinophagaceae; genus Ginsengibacter. Next base: position 3,702 of record JBDTEK010000204.1, on the reverse strand, counting down.
TCCACCTGCTTTTCAAAACAATGTCTGCGCAAATTAGTAATCTGTGAAACGGTAAGGCTTTCTGTATCAGTAATATAAAAATTAGAATACTGAGAAAATTTACTTTTCAAAGCTTCTATTACTTCTTGTTTTTGTTCTTTGTTCATACTTTTTGTTTTGTTGCTTTTAAATGATTAAGTACATTCAGAAGCAAATAATTTATTTATATCTGTACAGATTTTGTGTCTATCGTAATGCCGGGGCTCATTGTGCTTGCCATGCTAAGACCTTTCAGGTAAATACCTTTTGAAGTAGCAGGCTTTAATTTAATGATCGCATTGATCAGTTCCTGGCTGTTAGCTTCAATTTTATCAGAAGAAAAACTAACTCTGCCAATGGACGCATGAACGATACCAACTTTATCTACTTTAAAAGCAATTTTACCGCCTTTTACATCATTAATAGCAGCTACCACATCATTAGTAACGGTGCCTGTTTTAGGATTCGGCATCAGGTTTCTTGGGCCTAACACTTTACCAAGCCTGCCTATCTTAGGCATCACAGAAGGAGTAGCAATTATCACATCTACATCTGTCCAGCCACCTTCTATTTTAGAAATAAATTCATCGAGACCTACAAAGTCAGCACCGGCATCTTTAGCAGCCTGCTCTTTATCAGGAGTGCAAAGCACCAATACTTTCTTGGTTTTTCCTGTACCATGAGGAAGTGAAACCGTTCCACGAACTGCCTGGTCCGCTTTTTTCGGATCTACACCGAGGCGGATATGAAGATCAACAGAACTGTCAAACTTAGTAGTATTTATATCTTTAACCAGTGTTGAAGCCTCTTTTAAAGAATAAGATTTATTCTGGTCAACTTTAGCGTTGGCTTCTTTTCTTTTTTTAGTAATCATTTTGTTCAAAAGTTTAAATCCCGGATAAGCCGGTGATCATTTTACAATTTAGTTTTCCCACGGAGCTTTTCCATCTACGGTTAGGCCCATGCTGCGTGCCGTACCTGCCACCATTTTCATAGCGCTGTTAAGGCTAAAGGCGTTCAGATCTGCCATTTTATCTTTGGCAATTTCTTCTACCTGGTCCCAGGATACTTTACCTACTTTATCTCTGTTTGGCTCTTTACTACCGCTTTGGATTTTTGCAGCATCTTTCAATTGTACTGCTGCGGGAGGTGTTTTAATGATAAAATCAAATGATTTATCGCCATAAACTGTAATGAGAACGGGAAGAACTTTCCCCTGTTTATCCTGTGTTCTTGCATTGAATTGCTTACAGAACTCCATGATATTAATACCTTTTGAACCGAGTGCAGGGCCTATTGGCGGTGCGGGATTTGCCTGTCCTCCTTTACATTGGAGCTTGACGTAGGCGGTTATTTCTTTTGCCATAATTAAATTTTTGGTGTTAACGTTCCCGTCCTGATTGTTACCAGGATTAGAAACTCCCATTCAATGATTTCTATTAAAGAACTTTTTTTGGGATTGCGAAGGTAAGGGAATAATTTATTTTAGCAAGAAATTTTTTAATGATTCAGAACGATTGTTGCACTCACTAAACAATTTTTAAAAACTTACTGATCTGATGATTGTATAATCTTCCAATTGGAATTTCTACCTGATTTATTTCCACATCCTGGCGTGTAAAAGCGGTAACCTTATTAATAGCAATAATAAAAGACCTGTGTATTCTTGCAAACTGATTTTCGGGTAACATATCCTCAAGAGAACTGATAGATTGTTTTACCAACAAAGGCTTTTCTTTCACACGGATAATCTTTACATAATCTTTAAGGCTTTCGATATATAAAATTTCATCCAGCATTACTTTTACCATTTTTCGCTCTATCCTGAAATATAAGAACGGCGTTCCAAAGGAAGTGTTGTTTTCTGTTTTATTTATAGGTAAAAGATCAGATTTATCATACAATTTAGTTATGGCTTTTATGAAACGCTCCAGCGAGATCGGCTTTAATAAATAATCAACTGCATCTAGGTCAAACCCTTCTAAAGCATAATCTTTATAAGCTGTTGTAAAAATAACTTTCGGCGGATTGCGAAGCGTTCTTAAAAATTCGGTACCAAGCAGTTTGGGCATTTTTATATCAAGAAACATTAAATCAACTTGCTTTTCCTGAAGTACTTTCATTGCTTCAAAAGCATTCTTACACAAAGCTACCAATTCAAGGTTGTCAATATTTTCAACATAAGATTTCAATATTTTTAATGCAGGCGGCTCATCATCCACCAACAAACATTTTAGTTTCATACAATTGAGATTGTTTATTAGATAGCTGAACCACATTTGAAACGGAAGGCATTTGCGAATTTAAGTTTAGCGTTAACGAGACGGTGTAATGATCCTCTGTTGGCAAAAGCTTCAAAGTATAATTATTACCATACAGCAATTGAATTCTTTTTTGAACATTCTGCAAACCTATACCGCCGGCAGCAATTTCTCCATTTTCAGAATTAGTTTTACTATTAATCAGTTTAAATTTCAATTCATCATTTTCTACATGTAAATCAACACTTATCCAGCATTGATCTATTTGCTCACTAATGCCATATTTAAAGCAATTCTCCAGAAGAGGCAAAAAAAGTAACGGAGCGATCAGTTTCCCTTTAATATCACCTGAATAATTTACTGATATATCCAATCTCTCACCATAACGGATCCTTTCCAATTCAATATAGTTATTCATAATCTCAATTTCTTTTTCCAATAGCACAAAATTTGAATTACACTCATAAAGCATGTAGCGCAATAAATTAGATAATTTCAGAACAACCGGCGCGGCAAGTTTGGATTGCTCCAGAGTTAATGAATAAAGATTATTTAACGTATTGAATAAAAAATGCGGATGGATTTGCGATTTTAGCATTTGTAGTTCTACAGTAAGTTGTTCCTGCTTTGTCTGCAAAATTTCCTGCTTTTGTTTATACCAATATCTTAACATTTTTATAGATACCGCAATTCCAAGAATCGTCAAATTGCCAATTAAAGAGAGACCAAAACTCCATTTTGTAGGAATTTCAATTCCTTTCGCTCCCAGAAATTTAAAATTAATCAAATACGAAAAATATAAGGAAGCAGCTAAGCAAATTATCAAGCCCACAAAAAACAGAATCAATTTATTTTTTAAAAGGAATTGGGGAATTAAAAGATAAAAGAAAATATATATCAGCCAGATATGATTGGGCAAAAAAGCAAGGGATCGGAATAACTCTACTTTATAATGCCCCGGGTTGCCATATCCAAAAGTAAAATATATTGTTACAATAATCCAGAAAAGAACATGTAACAAAACCCGTTGTTTCAATAAACGGTCAATAAATTGATTTGATAAATCGTTTTGCATAAGAAAATGCTACTCAAATTTACAAAATAAGGTTCCATTACAAAATGTTTTTGATTTTTATAGACAAACAACGCTTTTAGGCAGACAAACTGCATTTCATCGTCTTAAAGTTCCTGATCTTTATCAATCTATCTTCTGACATGAATAAAATGGTTTTCATCCATTAAATAAAAATCAGCCTTGCAGGCACTGTACTTTTATTAAGCAATACAATAAATATTTAATTAAAATTTCTCAACATTAAAACTCATTTTATGAAAAAGTATCCGGCCTTCTTTTTGATCTTCCTTGCTCTTTCAATGTCATCAATAAAAGTATCAGCACAAAAAAGAAATACAATTCCTAATA
>JBDTEK010000203.1:0-4047 GCA_039922575.1 Ginsengibacter sp. | reverse complement strand
ATGGGGATGAACCGGATATTGTGGTACAAAATAATGATGACTTTTATTTGATAGAAAGAGATAAAGAAGCGGAAAAAAAGTTTTATGATAGTCTTCGGTTATTACATCCTTCTTTTTCTAAACAACTCCTAAAGCCTTTTTATTATCTGCCCTTTGCAGATGTAATGAAAGGGAATTGGTTTTTAAAAACTATTAGGAGATTACAGGATCAAAACACAACTGTAAAAGGGATGCAGGAACTTAAAAAATTCCGATATAATTCTGCTATCCCGACGTGGAATATGAAAACGAGTAGCGCTACAGATTGGTTTGACCTAAAGATCGCAGTTAGTTTTGGAACTCAAAAAGTGCTTCTGCGCGATATACAAAAAGCAATAAAAAACGATCAGAAAGTTGTTGTATTGGGCGATGGATCTTTAGGTTTATTGCCGGAGGAATGGTTGAAGCAATATGGTATGGTAATGAAAATGGGCGAAGAAAAAGATGGAACGCTTCGTGTTAATAAGGCACTTTTTACTATTATTAACGATTTGCATTCTTTGATAAATGAAGAAGATATTTTAAAGGAACTAAAGGAAAAAAAGCAGCGATTACTAAATGTTGAAAAACTGCAAATGCTGCCGGTAAGTAAAAAAATTGAAGCGGATTTGCGCCCATACCAATTAAGTGGTTTCAACTGGATGCAATCATTAGAGGAATTGAACTGGGGCGGCTGCCTGGCTGATGACATGGGGCTTGGCAAAACTTTGCAGGCAATTTGTTTTCTGCAATATCTAAAAGAAAAATACCCGAAAGCAACCAGTTTGGTAGTATGCCCTACATCACTTATTTACAATTGGGAAAGTGAATTCCAAAAATTTGCTCCGTCTATAAAATACCATATTTATTATGGCTCCAATCGCAATTTCTCTGATGAGGATTTAGAGAATTATGACATCATTATAACCAGTTATGGCAATATGCGGAATGACATTCATGATTTGCAGAAACATCAATTTCAGTATGTAATTCTTGATGAGAGCCAGAACATAAAAAATCCGGATGCACTGGTAACCAAAGCCGCCCAATTATTAAAAGCAAAAAATCGTATCATCCTTAGTGGCACTCCTGTTCAAAACAATACATTTGATCTATACGCTCAGATGCACTTTCTCAATCCGGGATTTCTTGGGAATAAAGAGTTTTTCAAAAATGAGTTCGCTACGCCTATTGACAAAAATGGTAACAGCGAAGTAGCCCAACAGCTTCGAAAGATGATTTATCCTTTTATTCTCAGACGCACAAAAGAGAAAGTAGCTACCGACCTTCCTGATAAAACGGAAACCATTTTGTGGTGCCAAATGAATAAGGAACAACGAGCGGTTTATGATGATTATAAAAATTATTATCGCCACCAGCTACTGAATAAAATTGATGAATCTGGAATAGCCAACACCACTATTTATATTTTAGAAGGACTCCTGCGTTTGAGGCAAATTTGCGACAGCCCTGTGTTGGTAAAAGATCCCGAAGTAACTACTACTTCCAGTATAAAGATCGAAGAATTATTGCGCGAAGTGCTTGAAAACACCGGCAGCCACAAACTTCTTATTTTTAGTCAGTTCACACAAATGCTTTCATTGATAAAAGATGAATTTGAAAAACAAAATATCACTCATCTTTATCTTGATGGCAGTACGCCTGCCGGCAAACGCAAAACTTTAGTAAATCAATTTCAAAAGGATCCTCAGATCAAAGCATTTCTTATTTCGCTAAAAGCCGGTGGGGTTGGGCTTAACCTGACTGCCGCGGATTATGTGTATATCGTAGATCCTTGGTGGAATCCTGCAGCCGAAGACCAGGCAATAGACCGCACACACCGCATAGGACAAGCACAAAAAGTATTTGCTTATAAAATGATCTGCAAGGATACGGTGGAAGAAAAAATCCTGCAATTACAACAAAAGAAAAAATCACTTTCCAAAGAATTGATAAGTGAGGAAAAGAGTTTTGTAAAGCAACTTACAAAAGGGGATGTACAGTTTTTATTCAGTTAGGAACTTTGAACTAAAAGCTTTGAAATATGAGTTCTGAGCTTTGTCAGTTGGAAGCCTTGAAGTACTTAAAAATTATTATGTGCGGAAAATGTTTCCTATTTTACTCCATTAAATAAAGTCCAAAATGCTCCAACTCAATTTCAACCCTTTGACAGAATTAAAAACTGAAAGACTTCTTTTGCGAAGATTGAAAAATACAGATGCAGAAGCGATTTTTAGAATGCGTTCCGATAAAAATGTAATGAAATACATTGGTAAAAAGCCAACCGAATCGCTTGAGGAAGCGATGGAATTTATTAATACGATTAATAGCGCTTTGAATATCGGTTCGGGAATTACCTGGGCGATAACCCTTAGAGAAAATCCGGAAAACGTGATTGGAACAATAGGTTATTGGCGTTTAATCAAAGATCATTTTCGAGCGGAAGTTGGCTACATGCTTCATAATGATTATTGGAGAAAAGGGCTTATTAAAGAAGCACTTTTAAAAGTAATTGACTTCGGATTTAATGAAATGAAACTACATAGTATCGAAGCGCACATTAATCCGGAAAACATCGCATCAGCAAAGGCTTTGGAGTCCACCGGATTTATAAGAGAAGCCTATTTTAAAGAAGACTTTTTCTTTGAAGGCGTATTTGGTGACACTGCGATTTATTCAAAATTAAAATATCAGGGCGCAATGTAAATCGTTGGAATACCAAATGAAATTTAGTATCTGCATTATGGAAGAAAAAATTTAGATTAATCAGAAATGCATTTCCCATCCCTATGAAGGAATTGGAAAGCCGGAAGCGTTGAAATAAAGTTTTAAATGTTTTTGTTCCCGTAGGATAAATGAGAAAGATAGGTTGATTTAAAAATGATAAAGTAAATAGAAGGAAATTATGAATCAAAAATCATTTAAAAAATCAGCAGCATTTAAAATAGGAATTCCACGGAATGGATGTAATACAAGCAGGTCTTTGTCGCCTGTAATGATACATGAAGCATCTGCGGAAACTGCTAATTCAAGAAATTTGTTGTCTTTAGGATCGCGGCAATCAGTAATAGTTTTTGATATTTCGCCGAAGAGAGTCAGTTCTTTGAACTGTTTTAAAGCTAATAATTTTTCTTCAGGAGAAATATACTTATCAAATTTTGAACGTAATAAAACTTCGCTGAATTCATCATATGTTTTAAAGCTTGAACAAACTCTTCCTTTTTTAACGGCCTTTTCAAACGCTTTTCTTGGGGTGGAATATTTGAATAGAAAAGCACTGATTAATGTATTGGTATCAATAACAAATAAGTTATTTTTCATTCAGCAATTTTTCAAGGATTTCTTCTGTAAGGCCATTTTTCACCGCTTCATCACTGATTTTATCGAGCAGGGCAAAGAATTCATCCTCTTTCACGCCACGGGAAAAAATTTCTATTTGTTTTTCAATATTTTTCTCAATCTGTCCTTTTATTTTAGGAGAAGCATCCTGCCATTTTTTAGCAGTCGCATCATCCACTTCAATTACAATTCTTTCCATAATGATCAATTTTATTGCTTTTCAAATTTACAAAAAATAAGAATCTGCTATGTTTAAAAATTATTTTAGAATCGCTCTGCAAAAATCCACACACAATAAAGTTTTTTCTATCATTAATATTTTGAGATTAGCAATTGGTATCTGAGCAACTCTTGTGATTTTCATGATTACGGTCAATTGTATTTTTTAATAATAAATATTGAAGCTATGAAAATTTTAAAAGTATGGTTTGACAACGAAAATATCTTTGTTCAAATTAATACAGGCCACATTATAGGTAATCCGTTAAGTTGGTATGGCCGTTTACAAAATGCAACACCAGAACAAAGGTTAAGATACGAAATTGGCCCTTTTGGCGAAAGTCTTCATTGGGAAGAAATAGATGAGGACTTAAGTCTTGAGAGCTTTTTTGATTTTGAAAGAAAACTGAATTATGCCAGAATTTAAGAATCCTCATCAAAAACAAGGAATCATATCTTATTTTGTCATTT
>JBDTEK010000202.1:0-6990 GCA_039922575.1 Ginsengibacter sp. | reverse complement strand
CCCTTCGGGAGATACCAAAATGATTTCATCCACATAAGGTTTATGCAGGTCAGAAGTGATTTTTTCTATATAATCTTTCATTTCTGCATCGCTTTTTATGGAAGCAGGAATTTTCATCACCCCTTTTGCAATTGATTTTTTTATCTCTTCTCTCAATTCGGCGATTGAACCGATACATATTTCTACATCACCTTCTTCTGTACGCCAAATGGGTAATGGTGTTCCCCAAAAACGGCTTCTGCTCAGATTCCAATCTACCATATTTTCCAACCAATTACCAAATCTGCCGGTTCCTGTAGATGTGGGTTTCCAGTTGATTGTCCTGTTCAATTCAATCATTCTCTCTTTTACAGCGGTGGTTTTTATAAACCAGGCATCTAAAGGATAGTAAATCACCGGCTTATCTGTGCGCCAGCAATGAGGATAACTGTGTTCAAATTTTTCAACTTTAAATGCGCGGTTTTCTTTTTTTAATTTAACCGAAATATCCACATTTACATCCTCATAGTGCGGATCATCTTTGTAATTCTTTACAAACCGGCCGCTGAATTCCCCTACTCCGTCTATAAATTTTCCTTCTCTGTCCACCAATGTTAGAATTCCCAAATTATATTTTTGCCCGGTTTTATAGTCATCTGCACCAAATGCCGGCGCAGTATGCACGATGCCGGTACCATCATCTGTAGTTACATAATCGCCAATTACTACTTTAAATGGCTCCGCGCCAGGCGTATTCTCCTGAATTTTTTCAATCGTGTTAGCCTCAGAAGGCATTAATTGGTGATAGGAAATACCTATTAAATCTTTGCCATTAAATTCTGCTACCTTTTTCCACGGAATTGATTTATGACCTTCTTTGTAGTTTTTGATATCCCCATTTTCATTTTCCGGTTTCAAATATTTCGGAAGCAAAGTTTTTGCAAGAACCACATTTACCGGTAAGTGAGTATAAGTATTAAATGTTTTTATTAAAACGTAATCAATATTTGCTCCCACCGTCAGGGCCAGATTAGATGGAAGCGTCCATGGAGTAGTAGTCCAAGCAAGAAAATAAACAGGTTCATTTGCCACTACTTCAAATAAAAAATTACTTTTTTCATTTTTGATCGCTTCAAACATCACTGTGGCGCTGGTATCTTTCACATCTTTATAGGTTCCCGGTTGGTTTAATTCGTGAGAGCTTAAACCTGTTCCTGCCGCGGGTGAATAAGGCTGAATACTTATACTTTGATATAAAAATCCTTTATTATAGAGTTCCTTAAGGCACCACCAAAGTGTTTCTATATAATTATTTTCAAAAGTGATGTAAGGATGATCCAGATCAACCCAATAACCCATTTTTTTCGTAAGATCATCCCATTTATCTTTAAACTTCAGCACCTCTCTTCTGCAGGTAGCATTATATTCTTCTACCGATATTTTTTTACCGATATCTTCTTTAGTGATACCGAGCAATTTTTCGACTCCCAGCTCTACCGGCAAACCATGAGTATCCCAGCCACCTTTCCGTTTTACCTGAAAGCCCTGCATCGTTTTATACCGGCAAACCAAATCTTTTAAAGTTCTTGAAATCACGTGATGAATACCTGGCATGCCATTAGCACTTGGCGGCCCTTCATAAAAAACAAATGGAATGCTTCCTTCCCTGTTGGAAACACTTTTTTTAAAAGCATCTTCTACTTCCCACTTTGCAAGAATTTCATCAGCGATTGCTGTGAGATCCAGGTGCTTGTATTCACGATATTTCTGCTTCATTTTATGATTCCTTCTTTCAAAATAAAAAAGGATGCAAAGGTACTGGATTTTAGATTGTATAAATAAACCTTCCGCTTTATAAATTAACCATTTTTCTCATTTTAAATAAATTTCCTTTGAATTTTTGTTAATTCCTTCCATAAATTTTAAAGTTAAATTACATTTCATTTAAAATTTAATGCTTTTGGCACAGTATTTACAACATAATGCAAAAACGCGATCTAAGGTTCCGGAAAGACTATATCGGCCGTTGCTAAATGAAAAACACCGATTTTATATTTAGATTTATTAAAATTTACTTATATATTATCTGGATAAATGCGGTAAAGTTTTTTAGAAGACAGAATTTTACCCCCTCTTCTATCTTCTTCCCTAATGAAAATAAAATGGCCTTCTGCACATGAGAAGGCCATTTTTTTTTAAAAAATAATTTGAGCTAGAAATTTCTTGATCCGTCTGCCTGGTATGCGTAGCGGAATTTATACCATATCGTATCGGGTGGAATTGGATTTGTAAAGGGTACGTCAGTAGTTACTGATAAAATTTCCATTTTCACATATTTGTTATCGGTAGTGCGGAAAACGAAAAACTTTCCTGCTTTTGGAGTAAGTGCATGTACTGATGGATCATATAAATACCAGGCATTGGCATCCCGGTCTCTCGCATTGATCGCCAATTGTGTAGTAGTAGTATCATAGCCATAACCGGTTGCAGGAGCCTGCATGAAGCTTTCATAAATGCCGCTTTGTGTTATTACACCCACATTTCCCGGGCCGCTTGCATGACTATTTACTATGATATTTACAAAACGAAATGCGAAGTCCCAATTGGTAGTAGCAGAATCAGTTCCTGACACTATCGCATCATTCTTAAAACTAAAATAGGTGAAAGGTTTAGTGGTAGAAAATGGAGCAGCAATGGAATCTGTTTTTGACACTGCAGGCAAACTGCTATTACCACCTTTTTCGCTGCAAGAAATAAGTCCGGTCACTAATGCTGCACATGCAAGCACGCTTAATTTAATTGTTTTCATTTTCATATACATCTTTATTTTTGTAGTTTAAAATTGCAATTGATAAAATAACTTCTGCCAAATATATTAGGCATCTGAATTTTATTTGTATAATTTAAAATATTTTCTACGCCGGCCTGGACTTCCCAACGGTTGGCTATTTGTTTTGAAAAAGTAGTATTTACCAGCGTGAATCCTTTTACAAATTCCCGGTCATCATCTAATATATTATTCCCATCCTGAAAGCCATTTAAACCACTGAAACCATAACGGCCCCTGAATTTTACAGTAATAAACGCTATAGTATTGTACTTTAAATTATTGTACTGTAATCTGATATTGGCAGTATTTCTGCTCCTGTTATACAACCCTTTATACTCTTGTTTAGTTACCAATGAAGTAATATTAGTAAAAGGATCTCTCTTATACATTTTGCCCTCTTTTATTTGGGCAAGCACATCTTTATCTTTTGCTATTAAATATTGATATCCTGCGTACAAAGAGAAATTTTTGTTGAAATTTTGCGAAAAAGTTACTTCAGCACCTTCTGTAAAAACCTTGTTTACATTTATATAAGAATAAATGGCCTGGTTATTTGTTTTACTGAAAGGAAGATTATAAGTTTCTATCAAATTACTGATGTCATTTCTGAAGAAATTGACTTTAAAAACAGAATTATTTTGAAAAGTATAATCAAATTCTAAATTAACTCCAACAGATTTTTCAGGTGATAACTCCACGCCGTTTAAATACGGATTTATATCTATCGAATTATCTATTTGTCCTGATTTTTTCAGCATCTGAAGTCCGTGACCAAGCTCACGAGCACCAATCAAAGAATAGCCAATTAATGAATTAGAAAAATCAAGAAACTGCTGGCGGAAGTCAGGTGCTTTGAAACCCCCTCCTATACTGCCTTTTATCAGGAAAGCAGAACTTACTTTATATGAAGCGGCAATTTTTGGGCTAAGCTGTGCCGGATACAACAAATTTTTATCAAACCTTGCGCCTATAATAATATTGGTTTTTTCTTTCCATTTTATTTGCTTTTGAGCAAATAAATACCAGGAATCTAATTCCCTTGGTGAGCCATATCTCGTAGAGTTTACGGTTTCAAAGTTATATCCCGCACCCGTAACCAGCAATGAAGAAGGATCTTTACCAATATTGACCTGAATTTCAGGCTTTAAAAGGAACTGTGTTAATTTTATTTCCTCATAAAGTGAATCATTCTTTTGAAGGTAAACTGCAGCATTATTAGAATAGGTGGTGGCATATACCGATGTATAATAATTCAATCCATTATTTACAATGTGCTGCAGCCGTGCATACAGGCTTTTATCAGTTTCTATCGTATTTCCTTTCACCACTTCCGGCTGCAGATCAGGATAGATCATGTAATTATTAAATTGTTTATCGGAAAAATAACGCCCTGAAATAATAAACCGGTTTTTTGCATCAATATCATAGATCATTTTGGCATTGAAAGAATAATCTATAAACGGATCTACTGTTTTTCCATAAATGCTTTTATCCAGATCGTACCCATTACTACTGTATCTGTTAGCAAATACTTGAAAAGATACTTTATTCATTTTCAGGCTGGAGGCAGCTGTTAATCCCAGGGTGCTATTGCTTGCGTAATGTGTTTGAAATTGAAGCGTATTCTTTTGAGGTTCTTTGGTAATAATATTGATAACGCCGGCTAATGCGTCAGAACCATATAAGCTGGTAGCAGGGCCTCTTAAAATTTCTATTTGCTTGATATTGCCTATAGCAATTCTTCCTAAATTAATGATACCGGCATTTCTTCCGGTAAGCGGTTCACCATCTACTAAAATCAGCGTATAAGCCGGGTCAAGTCCTTGCATCTGAATTCCATCGCCAAAAGGATTTGGATATCCTTGTAATGCAGTACCAAGAGGATTATTTGCGATCACCAGCCCGCTTTGCATTTGTAAAATATCAATTAATTTCTGAGAACCTGAAAGCTGAATTGTTTTGGAAGAAATGACCTGGATAGGCAAAGGTAGATTAGAAGCTTTATTTTCAGTTTTTGTTCCTGTTACAATTATTTCGTCGAGAACCCTGTCACTGGAATCTGAAGAACTTTTTTGTGCGGAAACAGAAGAAAAAAAAAGTAAGACTATTATACTATTTAAAATTTTATGGAGCATGAGATCAATGCAAAAATGCCTTAACTAACTTATACTATTATCATGTGTTTGTCAAAAGGGTATATGATAAATATCATACTAACGAATGACAGAAATCATGGAAAGTTTACAAAGAAATACAGCAATAAATTAAATGTCATCGAATTTTACAATAACAATTTCCTCTATTCGTAAACCTCATGGAATTATTTATGTCGTTTTGCATAATTAGTTCATTAGCACATCAATTAATTAGCATATTATCACACAAGCTAATTAGCACATTAGCTTATTATCACACAAGCTAATTAGCACATTAGCTAAATTAAAATGATCTGAATAATAATTCACAGGGCTTTATTCCGGTATGCTTTTTAAACGCAGTGGAAAAGTGTGAAATAGATGAATATCCTAATGAAGCGGAAACATCAGTTACGGTTAATCCCTTTTCGTACAATAAATATTTGGCGTGCTCCATTCTCTGGCTCTGAAAGAAATCGAAAATGGTAGTTCCATACATCTCTTTAAATCCTTTTTTTAAATAGCATTCATTAATAGCTGCTTTGCGGCTCAACTCCCTGATGGTAAGTGGTTCGCCAATATGTTCCAAAAGAATTTCGCGGGCCAATGAAATCTTTTCACGATCCGCTTCATTGGCCAGAAACTTGCAAGTGAAAGATTCCACAGCGTCACCGGCCATACAATCCATACTATACAACAAAAGCATTTGCGTTTGTGCATTTATGAAAATATTTTCCATACTTTCAGAATAAGTATGATTCAGTAAAGCATCAAGCACAGTTCTTATTCTTCCACAAAGAGGAACTATTTTGGTAAAAGAAGTAGTATAATTGAAGTTTAATATATCTTCAGAAAAAGAAGTCGTTTTTAAGCCTTTTACAAATTGAGAAAGATGGCTTGCATTGAACCTGAAACAGGCTACATCAATTGTATCAATTAATTCTTCACAATCATGTGATTCAGAATGTTTGCAAAAATTGCATTCCTCGCTTTTTTGCTTGCAATACCTGTTTCCTGAAATGCAAAAGACCAGCTCAAGATTTCCAGGTTGTTCTTCTCCGGTTTTATAATTATAAACCATCATTCCGGTATCTTCCAAAATTACATTTGGCATTTTGCGATATCGGTTAATAACATAATGCACCGATCCGGGAATTGTTTGGGTTTTATGTTGCACCAATTCCATATCTTCCTGCATCGGGGGATGATTGAGTGCAATCGCTAATATATTTTGAACAGATTCCATAAAATGGACACAAAGGTACGAAATTGATTGTAGATTTTAAATAGCGATTTATTACGTGTGCACTTCAAAGAAAAAGGCCGGAATCTTTAACCAATCTTTTCTTTTTTTAAGTTTTGCTTATATTTGAAATGCTATGGAATCATCATTGGAGTTACATAAAACCTACACAATTCCCGAATATTTCTTACTGGAAGAATCGGGAGAAATACGCCATGAATTTATTAATGGAAATTTAATTGAAATGTCCGGAGCATCAAGAGAGCATCACAAAATTTGTAATAGGCTTTTAAAGCTTTTAGATAATTTATTAAGTGACAAAGGATATGAAGTTTATATCGAAAACATGAAAGTGAAAATTCAAAATGAAAATCAATATTATTATCCTGATATTTTTGTTACTAAAGAAGCAGAAACAGAAGAAAATAAATATGTTCAGTTTGAACCTGAATTAATAGTAGAAGTACTAAGCGCGACTACCAGAACTAAAGATATGGTAGATAAATTCATTCAATACCGCAAAATAAAAACCTTAAATTATTACCTTGTTGTAGAGCCCGAAAAATATTTAGTTCTCTGTAATTTTAAACAGGAAAATGGAGAATGGAATATGTTTTTTTACACCAATCCTGAAGAAGTAATTCCACTTCCAAATCTCGGCATTTCTCTTTCTTTGACCGATATTTATAGAAAATAATTTCTCTAAAAAAATTATATTTCGTTATATCCTTTCTCATTTTTTTTCACTGTGGCCTGACCTTTAAAAACAATTAATAGATCGAAAATTATTAAACCAGGCGTCG
>JBDTEK010000201.1:0-8366 GCA_039922575.1 Ginsengibacter sp. | reverse complement strand
TAAAAGAATTTTATGAACATCCTGTAAATATTGAAGGAATTAAATCTGCCATTTCTCAAAGAAAGAATTTCAATACCAACCGCCGGTTGTTAGTTGATCAACTCAACCTTCAATATAAAAATAAAGAAGATAGTGAAGCTGTAAAAATTAGTATCAATGCGCTTTTAGACGAAAACACCTTCACTATCTGCACGGCTCATCAGCCCAATATTTTTACCGGGCATTTATATTTTATTTACAAAATAATGCACGCCATTAAACTTTCTCATTCTTTAAAAAAACAATTGCCGGAATATAATTTTGTTCCGGTTTTTTTTGTAGGAAGTGAAGATGCAGATTTAGAAGAACTAAATCATATAGTAATTGATGGGAAAAAATTTGATTGGCAAACTAAGCAAACAGGCGCCGTTGGCAGAATGAAAGTTGATGATAACTTACTAAAATTAATTGAACAAATTTCCGGGAGGCTATCAGTTGAAAAATATGGAATTGAAATAATAGACCTTTTGAAACGATGTTACAAAAAAAATATCACTATAGAAGAAGCCACCTTTTTATTCGTTCATGAATTGTTTAAAGAGTATGGCCTGATAGTACTTTTGCCGGATAATGCGGAATATAAAAGAACCATGCTTTCTGTTTTTAAAGAAGATATTTTAAATAATATTCCTTCTAAAATAGTTCAGCAAACATCTGAAAAACTAGCTAAAGAATACAAAGCGCAGGCTTATCCGCGCGAAATCAATTTATTTTATTTAAAGGGTGATATCAGAAACAGGATCGTGGCCTCCGGAAATCAATTTACTGTTCATGATTCGAATATTATTTTTTCAAGAGAAGAGATGGAAAAGGAATTAGATAACCATCCTGAACGATTTAGCCCTAACGTAATTTTGAGGGGATTGTTCCAGGAAATTATTTTGCCTGATGTAGCCTGGATAGGTGGTGGTGGCGAACTGGCCTATTGGCTCCAATTGAAAGACCTGTTCGATAACTATAAAGTTCCGTTTCCTGTTTTAATCGTACGCAACTCATTCTTATTAATCGAAAAAAAATATGCTGAGTTGCTTGAAAAATTAGATATAAAAGCAGCTGACCTTTTTAAGGGCAATACAATTTTACTTAACGATATCATCAACCGGGAATCTACCTCAGCGTTGAACCTGGATATTGAAAAGGAAAGGTTCCACCAGATTTATGAAAAGATAAAAACCTTGGTAAAACAAATTGATATAACACTCGTGCAGCACGCCTCTGCTTTAGAAACAAAACAATTAAAAACATTAAATTTATTAGAGAAAAAAATGCTTCGCGCCGAAAAGAGAAAATTCAGCACCGAAAAAAATAAGTTGGCAAAAATATTCGGAGCGTTATTTCCTGAGAATGGTTTACAGGAACGAACAGAAAATTTTATGCTTTTCTATTCCAAATGGGGAAATGATTTTTTTAAAAATATTTATGAAAATTCGTTTACTCTCGAAGAGGAATTTTGTGTATTAGAAGAAGTCAATACTGCTACAACTATTTTAAGAGGTAAAAAGAAGTAACATTTGAAAACGAAAAAGAAAGAGAATTTTATGCGGTGACTTTATTCGTAAGATAACTATCATCCCAGGTTTTATTAATTGGCAAAAATTACACAGGAAGCAAAAAGATTACAGTTAATTTTTCCCGGTGGAAGATAAAAGGGCCGCTTTCTTCTCTACCTCTTCTTTCATTTCTTTTTTAAAATCAACTAATTTTTGAGCTAGTTTCTCATCAGAAATCGCCAGCATTTCAACTGCTAATATTCCGGCATTTTTAGCTGCATTAAGCGCTACAGTAGCCACAGGCACTCCATTGGGCATTTGCAAAATAGAAAGTATAGAATCCCATCCATCAATAGAATTAGAAGATTTTATAGGTACGCCAATAACA
The DNA here is from genome assembly GCA_039922575.1 of Ginsengibacter sp. GTDB lineage: Bacteria > Bacteroidota > Bacteroidia > Chitinophagales > Chitinophagaceae > Ginsengibacter. The sequence continues at coordinate 6,449 of JBDTEK010000201.1, read as the reverse complement.
GGTAATGTAGTTAGTGAAGCAATCATGCCAGGCAAATGAGCAGCGCCCCCAGCTCCGGCTATGATAATTTTTAATCCTCTTTTTTGAGCAGATGTTGCATACTCCACCATACGCATAGGTGTTCGATGAGCCGATACGATAGTAATTTCAAAAGAAACCTCGAAATCTTTTAAAATACCGGCAGCGGCTTCCATGGTTTTTAAATCGCTGTCGCTGCCCATAATAATACCAACTAATTCATGGTTCAACTTTTCCATAGATTTTTTTTGAAATAAAGATAATGTAAGCATTTCAGCTTTGAACCTTCAGCTATAAATTAGCAATATCCCCCATAAGCAAAGCGATCCCTGCCTCCGCTACTTTTGCCTGGTAAAGCGCATTGTACAACCTGTTTTTTACCGCATTATAGCTAATCTGTATCTGCCTGAGCTCTACAGACGTAATATTCAACATTCGATATCGCTCCCGGGCGATCATAATATTTTCCGTTGCCAATATCAAATTATTCTTTTCCAGGTCAATCGCTTTTAATGCGTTGCTGTAATTAATATAGGAATTATTCAGGGTTGTTTCGAGGTCATTCTTCGTTTGCGAAATTGATATGTTTTGATTCTTAATTTGAATATCCGTTATCTGTACCTGTTTCTTTACCAAGCCTCCGTTAAATAACGGAACACTTATACCAATGGAACCAGAAGGCCCATAAGTTTGATTCAGCAGTGTAAATCCAGCGCCATTCCTGTTTCTGACAAAATTATAAAAGCCATTTAATGAAATTACCGGAAGGCGGTCAGCATTTATTTCTTTTCTCGTTTGAATCAAAATGGCCAGGCTGCTGTTAGCCAAAAGAATATCAGGGTTTTGGCTTGCAATCTTGTTTTGCGCATCTTCATATAACGGTAATGGCTGTACGATAATTGTATCAATAACACTATAAGAAGTATCCGGCTTTTTACCAATCAGGTTATTTAAGGAAGACTTGGCAATTGCGATCGAATTTTGCAAAGAAAGTAAATTTGATCTTTGCTCATTCAGGTCCACCTGGGCTTCCAACACTTCATATTTGGCTCCTGTGCCTATTTCAAATCTGCGCCGAGCCAGGAAAAAGCGATCATCATATAATGCGATTTGCTCCTGAGTTGCTTTCAGTTGTTCTTTTAGCGTTACAATATTGTAGTATGAAATAACCACATTATAAACTGTTTCATTGAGCGTTTTCCTAAAAGCATATTCCCCGTTCCTCTCTAATTCCTCTAGTTTTTCTTTTGTGGCAAACATTTTAAAACCATCAAAGACCCTCCAGTTTACCGCTATGCCGGCATTGAAATTTTGAGTAGAACTTCCGTTCTTTTCAGTCACTGTTCCGTTGCTTAATTTTTGTTGCAAATTATTAACTCCAACCGCTTTGTTTGCCGTGGCGCTTATAACAGGCACTGCGCCAGCATTTGCCCAATTATTATTAATGCTCCCAATCTCAATTTCATTTTTGCTGATAATGATCCCAAAATTATTTTTGATAGCGAATTTTACTGCATCCTGAACCAGCAGTAAACTATCCTGCGCATAAGAAGGCAAAGTAAAAATAAAACAGGAAAACAAAAACAGGAAAAACTTTTTACTGAAACGCTTCATTCAATTCATGTTTTTTGGATGAAAGAAAACCGTACATGGCAGGCACCACATACAATGTAAGTATCAGTGAAAACATAATGCCACCCACAATTACGATACCGAGCGGAATACGGCTTGTGCTGGCATCGCCAATGGAAAGCGCCAGTGGCAAAGCGCCAAGCGACATTGCCAGGCTCGTCATTAAAATAGGCCTCAATCTTAAGAATGCCGCTTCAACAACCGCATCAATTTTATTCAATCCGGCCTTCCTCTTTTGATTGGCAAACTCCACAATTAAAATTCCATTCTTAGTAACCAATCCAATAAGCATGATCATTCCTATCTGTGAAAAAATATTAAATGTTTGACCGAATATCCACAACGAAAGCAATGCGCCGGCTAATGCAAGCGGCACGGTTATCATGATAATAAATGGGTCTATAAAACTTTCGAACTGGGCCGCAAGAACAAGATAAATCAGGATGAGTGCCAGTACAAAAGCGAATAAAGTATTTCCTGAACTTTCAGAATAATCTCTTGAAGTGCCTGATAATGCTGTATTAAACGATGCATCCAGTAATTTTTTTGAGATTCGATCCATTTCCTTTATCCCATCACCTACCGTTTTTCCCGGTGCCAAACCAGCGGAAATAGTCGCCGATTTATACCTGTTGAAATGATAGATGGTTGGTGGCGATGAGGTTTCAGTGAGCGTTACCAGGTTATCGAGACTTATCGGTTCTCCCCGGCTATTTCTAACCATTATTTTTGATAAATCATTTGGGTCATCGCGGTCGCCTCTATCCACCTGCCCAAGCACCTGGTACTGTTTGCCGGCTTTTAAAAAATATCCAAGACGCCTGTCGCTATAAGCCAATTCGAGCGCCTGCGAAATATCATCTACACTTACGCCCAATTCACTGGCGCGGAGCCGGTCAATATTCACACGCAATTCTGGCTTATTAAATTTAAGATCAGCATCTACTCCCTGCAACACGGTACTCTTATTAGCCTCATCCAAAAATTCAGGAAGCACACTTCTTATTTTATCAAAATTATTATTTTGAATTACAAATTGCACTGGCTGGCCGCCTCTTCTGCTTACAGAAATAGTTTGCTCCTGTGATGCAAAGGCGCGTCCCTGGGGAAATCTTTTAAGGTTGCGGTTTACCATGTCTACTACCTGTTGTTGCGACCGGTTGCGGTCTTTCGGGTCATTCATCATTACATTGATAAAGCCGCTGTTTACAGAACCTCCTCCAAAGCCCGGAGAAGTGACACTTATCAGCATTGTCTTTTCAGGAATAGAGTCTATAATAAATTGATTTAAACTATCTATATATGCATCCATGCGTTCATACGAAGTGCCTTCGGGGGCCGTAACGCTGAGGCGGAATTGATTGCGATCTTCCAACGGTGCCAGTTCAGAAGGAATTCCTTTAAAAATGAAATAGATGAGGCCAAAACAAATTGCTATTAATGCAAATGCCACCCATTTAAATTTCATGAAAGCAGCAAGGGAATTTTTGTAACCGCTTTCCATTGCACGGAAAAAAGGCTCTGTTTTTGTATAAAACCATGTATGCCCCGCGCTTTTGCGGGTAAGTTTTACATTAAGTACGGGAGTTAAAGTAAGTGAAACAAATGCTGAAATAAGCACCGCTCCCGCCACCACAATTCCAAATTCGCGAAACAGCCTGCCCACAAAACCTTCTAAAAAAATGATAGGAAGAAAAACAATGGCAAGGGTGATAGATGTAGAAATAATAGCGAAATAAATCTCTTTGGAACCCTCCCTCGCTGCCTGGTGTATAGGCATACCGGCTTCAAACTTCTTATAAATATTTTCCGTCATTACTATTCCATCATCCACTACCAGGCCTGTAGCCAGCACTATTGCCAGGAGGGTAAGTACGTTAATGGTAAAACCAAAAATATACATGATAAAGAATGCACCTATCAGCGACACAGGAATATCAAGAAGCGGACGCAAAGCAATAATCCAATCACGAAAAAATAAGTAAATGATTAATATAACAAGCGACAACGCAATCAGCAAAGTTTCCTCCACTTCTGAGATAGACCGTTTAATAAACTTCGTCTGGTCCATACCCACATCTAACTTAAAATCAGGAGGAAGCTCTTTTTGTAACTCTTTTAATCTTTTATAAAATTCGTTAGAGATGGATACATAATTAGAGCCCGGTTGAGGAATGATGGCCAGCATGATCATTGGAACGCCGCTTTCTTTGAGAACTGATTCTATATTTTCGGGTCCCAAAACAGCTTCGGCTACATCGCTCAACTTTACATTAACTCCATTTACATTTTTTACTATTAAATTATTAAAATCTTCTTCTGTGTATAATCTTCCAAAAGTCCTTACGGATAATTCTGTGGTATTGCCGGTAATTTTTCCTGATGGCAACTCTACACTTTGTGTAAGCAAGGCCTGTTGAACATCTTTTGTTGTAAGCTTGTATGCATTTAGCTTATCGGGATTGAACCAAATACGCATGGCGTATCTTTTTTCGCCCCATATATTTACTGAGCTTACCCCGGGAATAGTCTGTAAACGTTCAATGATATTATTGTTTGCATACTCAGTAATTTCAAGCTGATTTCGGCTATTACTTTGTACCGTCATCGCAATTATCGGCTGCGCACTGGCATCTGCTTTTGAAACCACCGGTGGTGCATCTATATCCTGTGGAAGGCTTCTGGTAGCCTGGGATACTTTATCCCTTACATCATTTGCCGCGGCTTCAAGATCAACGCCTAGTTCAAATTCAACATTGATATTACTTCTTCCCTGGTTGCTTGAAGAAGTAATATTTTTTACGCCTGCAATACCGTTAATAGCCTTTTCGAGGGGTTCTGTAATTTGAGATTCAATAATATCTGAATTAGCGCCTGCATAAGGGGTACTCACAGAGATGTTAGGCGGGTCTATGGCCGGATAATCCCTTACTCCCAAAAATTTAAAACCGATGATACCAAATAAAACGATCACCAGGTTCATTACGATTGCAAATACAGGACGGCGTAAACTTGTAAGAGAAATATTCACTTCGGTTCTTTACTTTTTTATAGATGAAATTTGGATTTTTTCTCCGGGCTTTATTGATAGCAATCCAGTGGTGATAATCGTATCCCCTTCTGCAAGGCCATTTAGTATTTCCACTTTTACTGAATCCCTGACACCCGTAGTAACTGTATTAAAATTGGCAATTCCATCACGATAAACAATTACTTTTTTATCCCTGGCCTGCGGGATGATCGCTTGCGTGGGAATCATAATCGCATTATTATTATTACCCATATCAAAATTCACATTGGCAAATCCACCTGCTGTAATTTCTTTGTCCACATGCTCTATAAGCGCATGAACCTTAAGGCTGCGGTTGTCTTGCGTAATGCCGGATTCCGTGGCAATAATTTTTGCGGAATGTTTACCGGGCGATGTTTCAGTGGTAAAACTGATGTAATTACCCACCGTTACCTTATTTGCATATTTTTCAGGCACACTAAATTCAAGTTTTAATTTACTTACCTGCCTTATGGTTGTTATCACCGTTTGAGGAGTAATGTATGCGCCGATGCTTATATTTTTAAACCCGATCTTTCCATCAAAAGGCGCTTTTATAACTGTCTTATTGATGGAGGCCCTTAATATTTGCATATCAGCTTTGATAGTACTTACATTTAGCAGGCTTAAATCGTAATCCTGCTGGCTAATACCGCCAATTTTTAGTAACTGATCCTGTCGTTCCTGGGTTTTTTGCGCTATTTGTAACTGAACACTCAATTTATGAAGCTGAGCCTGAAGGTCGCCATCAAATAATCTTGCTAATAAAGTTCCTTTCCTTACCAGTGCTCCTTCTTTAATATCAAGGAATACTACCTTACCGGCAACTTCAGGAAGGATTTCTGTTTCTTCAAAAGGTAATAAGGTACCAGCAACCTGGATGCTCGAATTCAAAATTGTCGCATTTACTATATATCCTTCTACCGCCAAAGCTACGTTCTGGCTGGAATTAGCTGACTGTTTCTTTATTTTTTCTTCCCTGGATTTGTTTCCACAAGAATATATTAAAAGCAATAAAAACATACCAGCAGTTAATTTCTTATACTTCATTTCAATTATATAATTTCTGAGTTCTTATGCTAAAAAACACTTAGACGCTTTTCAATTCAAAAATCTTCGCCTATAATCTTTACCGTTATCAAATTTTTTTTAAGTGAACCTGGTTTATCACAATTAAGTTTGCCTTTAAAAATTCAAATAATTCATCAACCTTTTTTCAATCATAGTACCATTCAGCAATTTTACCATATAAAAACTTTAATCGCTCAACAATAAAACCATTTAACAAAGAAACTATTTAACCAGCACTGCACTCTCCAATCACTTTTAGCGTTTGCTTAATTTTATTGGCGATATGAATTAATTGCTGCCTTTCGTTGCCCAGAATGGTTACATGTCCCATTTTCCTTCCGGGCCTGGTCTCTTTTTTACCATAAATATGCACAAACACATTTTCGATTTTTAATACCTCCTCAAGCCCGTCATATTTCGGTTCACCTTTATAATTATTTTCTCCAATTAGATTTACAATAGCAGAATTCATAATAGGTTTTGTGTTTCCTAAAGGATAGCCGAGCATAATTCTCCACACCATATCAAACTGTGAAGAAAAATTAGCTTCTATGGTGTGGTGGCCGCTGTTATGAACTCTGGGAGCGGTTTCATTCACCAAAACACGATCACCAATATCCACAAATAACTCCACAGCAAAGATACCGGCACTTTTAAGATTTTTAACCACCGTTAGTGC
>JBDTEK010000200.1:0-4543 GCA_039922575.1 Ginsengibacter sp. | reverse complement strand
CCTCTTATTGTGTGAATTTCATACCCTTCTGAGCGAAGCTGTAAAATAAAATCAATCACTCCTTTACTGTCATGGCCTCTGTCAATATAATCGCCCAGGCAATAAATCTTATCAGATTTGTCAACCTTTATTTTGTCCAACAACAATTTTTTAAATGTATGAATACATCCGTGAATATCACCAATAGCAAAGACACGCTTCATTATAATAACTTAGTTTTATCAGTCTCCGGTACTCTTCAAATCATCGCAGATTTTATTTCTTTCCTCAATCATTTTGGCTTCACCAAACTATCAGCAGGATATTGTGTTTCCATTTCTTTCATTGAACCGGCTGCCCAGTTTTCTAAAATTAATTTTTGATCAGCGCTTAAAACAGCACCCCGATGTGGTACAGTATAGGAAAACAGGGGCATATCACCATCTTTAACCTGCTTACCGATTTCCTTAAATTTTTTATAGCGTCTGTAAGCAGGGTAGGTGGCGAAAATTGAAAAATTCAATTCCTTCTTGCCTTCTACAATGTGATCATTAAGCACCCAGGCTACAGGTTGAATCTTGTTATACCAGGGATAAAGAGTGGTGTTACTATGGCAATCATTGCAGGAAACTTTCAGGATTTGCTGTACTTCTTCAGGAACCTGTTGGATGGCTGTAATTTCATTGGAAGCGATTTCTTCACCTGCGTTTTTTGCCGGCCTGAAAAATTGAATAACAATAAAAGCAACCAATAAAATAATTAAGAAAGTCTTTAATACTTTTTTCATGAGATTATTTTTTTTCTTTGAAATACCGGCACGTAATTTACACTTCGCTAATATTAGAGAGAACAAAATGCGAATAAATTCCCAATCACCCAAATGATTTATATCATTTTTCAAACGAATTCGAAAATCTATTTTTGCAACTTTTTAAAGGAACCCATATCTTACGAATTAAATTTTATAGAAATTGGCTACATATATTTCAGGAGAAGAGGCTGTAAAAGTTATTAAGTCAGGCGATAATGTCTTTGTACATGGCGGTGCCGCTACACCTCATTTTTTATTGGAAAAGATGGTAGATCGCGCCGATGAATTGAGAGGGGTCAAATTGATAAGTATCAGCAGCCAGGGCGCTGCACCTTATGCTGATGAAAAATATAAAAATAATTTCCACATCAATTCCCTGTTTGTTTCTGCTAATGTAAGGCAGGCTGTGAATGAGGGTAGGGGAGATTATATTCCTGTTTTTTTAAGTGAGATTCCCAATTTATTTAAAAGAGCTATTATTCCTTTAGATGTTGCGCTGGTGCATGTTTCATTGCCTGATACGCATGGATTTTGTTCGCTTGGTGTTTCTGTGGATGTAGCCGGTACTGCTGTTAAAACTGCGAAATATGTTATTGCACAGGTGAACCCAAATATGCCAAGAACTTTTGGAGATGGGCAGGTGAATATTAATGATTTTGATGCGGTAGTGTATGATGAAAGTCAATTACCTGAAGTTGTTTCTAATGGCGCGCTATCTGACGTGAACGCAAAAATCGGAAAATTTTGCGCAGACTTAATTGAGGATGGCTCTACCATTCAAACGGGCATTGGCGCTATTCCTGATGCTGTATTAGCCAGTCTTTCAGATCATAAAGAATTAGGCATTCATACCGAAATGTTTTCAGATGGCATTCTCCCTTTGGTAGAAAATGGAATCATTACCAATCAGCATAAAAAAAGATGCCGCGGAAAAATAGTTACCGGGTTTATGCTCGGCAGTAGAAAACTGTATGATTTTGCACATGATAATCCGGAGGTACTTGTAATGAATATTGATTACGTAAATGATACGGCTGTTATCAGAACCAATCCAAAAGTAGCTGCCATAAATAGTGCCATAGAAATAGACATCACCGGGCAGGTTTGTTCCGATTCTATTGGTACGTATCATTATTCCGGCGTGGGTGGACAAATTGATTTTATACGAGGAGCTGCACTTTCAGAAGGCGGAAAACCAATCATAGCCTTAGCTTCAACTACTTCCAAAGGAATTTCTAAAATAGTATCCTTCGTAAAAAAAGGTGCAGGAATCGTTACCACGCGCGCTCATTCTCATTACATAGTTACGGAATATGGTGTAGCATTTCTTTATGGAAAAAATATGCGCGAAAGAGCAAAAGCATTAATTAATATCGCTCATCCGGATCACAGGGAAATGCTTGAAAGAGAAGCCTTTGAAAGATTTAAGAGCCTTTAATTACAGGGAAGATGCAAAAAAGGTAACCTTTTCATAATGAGGTATGTCACATAAATAAATGACAAAGATCAATTCTTAGATTCCGGATTTGCAATAGCTTTAGGTATTCTTATTTATCCTTTCAAATAAATACTTTTTTTATGAAAAACATATTGGTTCCAATTGACTTTTCAAAAGCCTCGGTCAATGCTGCAAAATATGCTGTTTTTTTAGCTGAACCCTTCAATGCAACGATAACTTTAATTAATGCCGTTTCTCCGGCAATTATTATAGATGATTCTATTCTTGCTTCAGTAATGATTACCCAGGCAGAAATTTTAGATGGGAATAAAGAATTGATGGAAAAAGAAATGGAAGCTCTTTCACAAACGGCTTCTATAAAGATAAACGCCTTTGTGAGAGAAGGTTACCCGTTAGATGTTATCCTGGAAATGGCAAAAGAAATGAACTCAGACCTGGTAATAATGGGTATGAAAGGAAAAGGAAAAAGTAATTCGGTTTTTGGAAGTACTACCACCGCTATTATTCGAAAATCATTTTTGCCTGTTTTTGTAATACCGGAAAATGCTATTTATCAATCTATTGATACGATCACTTTTGCAACGGATTTTGATCCGCAAACAGATTGGGTACACTATAGCTTATTGATGGAACTGGCAAAAAAACATAATTCTTTTATTCAAATACTGAATGTGCAAAAAAATGAAATGGAAATGAAGGAAGACGAATTTATTGGTAAAATGAGGACCCAGTTTGCTTTTAGCGATTTAAAACACCGTTTTAATACTATTGAGGATAAGAAAGTAATAGAAGGCATCAACAAATTTATTGAAGAAAACCGCACTGACATTTTGGTAATGATGGCACATCAACATTCCTTTTTTGAAAGAATGCTTGGTAAAGGACATACTAAAGCAATGAGTCATGAAACGAAAATTCCACTACTGGTATTGCAGAATAAATGAGTTTTATCGCGGATAACTATTTACACTAATTTTTGTTGCGGGTAATCCTATTTCAAGAATCTCATTAGCTTATTTCCACATCTTCACTTTAAGAACGGGTGCTTATTGTTTTAAAAACGCTACTATCTTATCTCTCTCTTTATCTGTAATCAAACCCCTGCTTTGCATGTGCATTCCAATTGTTTCCCATTGCTCGGGCGAGAAGGTTGACGGTGAAGGAATATTATGGCATCGCTGGCAATTCTCGGCCCATAACTGAGCGCCTGATTTTGATTGTACTTTTTGACTAACAGTGCAGCTATTCAATATCAATACTGTTAATACTATAAGAGAAACGAGTAAACTCAGAATAGTAATTTTTTTGCTAAATAAGATTTTCATTTTTTTATAGTTTTATAATTGAATTGAAAATTGCAGGTACATGGAGTTAGACTTAGTGGTAGCCCCGGGTGTTCCACCAAGGTTTGTACTTATCCTGTTGGTTCCGTTGATTGCTTCATAGGTGTACCTTATTACTGTACGCCAGTTTAGCCAATAATTAAGCCCCAACGCAAATGAATTATCTTTAGTTCCCCATAAAGAATTGGCAGGGCTTGTATAATTTCCATACCGGCCTGCCACCTCAAAGTTTTTAATAAATGATTTAGAAGACACCGGCCTTAATGAAGCCATTATATAGCCGGTAGTAGTATGATTATTAAAGTTATATATACTGGAATCAGTAGGATTGATATAGTCAGCATGGCCAACATCGGTTATACTGTATTGGCCTTTAATATTTAGCTGAAATGGCTTGATGTTTTCTATCAGGTTCAAATCTAACGCGTACAAGTTTGCCATAACATTTTCAGTTTTTGTGTTGGCATCTCCTACTTTCCCAGTCATTATTGAAGCTCCCAATTCGAGAGAAGAATTTGATAATGGCAACCATCCTATTCTTGCGGTAATTGTTTTGTTTTTATTATTATCTGAGATTCCAGCATTCTGAGTCGTTCCATCAGGAAGGAGTTGCATTCCATTTGAAATGGCTACATCGTAACTCCATTTCATACTGCCTGCCTGAAGTCCACCTTCCACTTCAACACCATAATCTGTGGCGCCAGCCACACCTTCAGGGTCTGAAGCAAATTTATTGATCCACCCGGCAGCCAGCCGTTTGTTATAAGTGCCAAAAGGCAATACCAAATATCCGCCACGGATAATTAATCCTGGCAACGCGAAATATGAAATGGCACCCCAGTTAACGCCAAGTTGGCCTCCACTAAAAGAAGGTTCAAACTCGAGGAGGAATTTACTTCCATGTCTCCATAGGAACATTGGGCTGAACTCATAATGGTCAGCATCTGCCAG
>JBDTEK010000199.1:0-4282 GCA_039922575.1 Ginsengibacter sp. | reverse complement strand
TACCATTACTTTGATCTTTCTTTTGCTCTATCAATACTCTATTGAAAGCCCGGTTTTAATAAGATCAATCTTATTGAAATATATTTCTTTGATACTTCTGGTGATCCCCGGATTGATCATCATGTTTATTTCCATTAAAAAGTATTTCTTAATGTTAAGCGGTGTACGTTCTATTTATGAGGCTACGCCTCCTTCAGAATTAAAGGTAGAAGGTATTCATCGTGATGTGCGCCATCCTTTGTATTCCGGAACGATCATATTTGTATGGGGATTATTTTTTATTTTTCCGATGCTCAATAACCTGATTGCGGCTGTTTTATTAACAGCTTATGTTTTGGTGGGAATTATTTTTGAAGAAAAAAAATTACTGAGAGAGTTTGGTAGTAAATATGAAGAATATAGGTCGGAAGTTCCGAAGTTAATACCTGGGTTAAGGCCTAGGGCATAAAAAAAGGGCACCTTTTGGTGCCCTTTGCATTGGGAAATATCGATTTTAGCCGATTAATTTCACATTAACGGCATTCATGCCTTTTTGTCCATTTTGCAAGTCAAATTCCACTTTGTCGTTTTCTTTAATCTCGTCAATTAAGCCGCTTGCGTGTACAAATGTTTCTTTAGAAGAATCATCGTGTTTGATAAAACCAAATCCTTTTTCAGAATTGAAAAATTTTACGGTTCCTGTGTTTTTGTTGTCCATTGTGTTGTTTATTTAAAAAATTTATTGGTTGCAAATATAAGTTTATTTAATTGATTTATTTTACAATTAAGGTTATTTAACTTTTAAAAATTCTCAACAGTTATTTTGTCTTTATTTTGTGTTAATTTTTTAAAAAGTGGATTAAAACCGGGGCTCTCAGTCTTATTAATGATATCCCAAAAGGTAAAATATAGCCCATAATTATGTTTAAATTGTTTGTGATGCAATGAATGATGTGAAGCACCAATTACCCATTTCGCAAAATTCTTTTGGGATCTTTGCGGATAGACCTCAATACCAAGGTGATTGATTACGCTGCTAAAAGACATAATGATTAGTAAAACAATAATTACATAATAATGGACAGGCAAAATCAAAAAAAGCGCCGGTAAGAATATCGCTTGTAATGTTGCCTCTAACGGGTGAAATGAAAACGCTGTAAAAGGTGATGCTATCATGCTATCGTGATGCACTTTATGTATCAATTTGAATACGGATGGTATGTGCATCCATCTATGAATCCAATAATAATATGTTTCCTGTAAAAACATAAATATGATGAGGCTTGCAGGTAAATACCACCAGCCATAAGCATCTGGTTCTGTATAAATTTTAGTATGTCCTTTTTGCCACAAAATAACGGTAAGGGCTCCGGTTATGGAAAAAATAACCGCGCTGATCATGCTCCACTTTATCTCTTTTTTTAATTGTCCTTTTTTATATTCTTTCTGGCTTATTTTTCGTTGTTTCCATTTTTCCGGAAACCATACATAAAAGATAAAATAAAATAATCCTGCAATTAAAAAATACCTTCCTGTGATAACAACAAAAAAAATAATCATCAGCATTATCAGCCAATAGAAGGAGGTAAAATCAGGAAGATTCATCTGTCTTTTTTTTAATATTTTTTGGATTGTTTCACTACCTCAAAGTTAAAAATGCTAATCCGGAGGAGTGTAAATTTCTGAAATAAAACAGTGATTATTTCAAATGATTTATTTTTAACTTTCTTTATCGTTTTTTAAATTCAATGAATGCAATTAAAAATCCTTTTCTTTTTTTTAATGATTGCACCCTTTTTGATAAATGCCCAACAAGTGAAAAGAGCCAGGAATTATGGAATCAATATAGGAGTGATGAACCCCGGAAAGTACAATAGTATTACTGATGTAGCCGGAGTGAGGGTGGGGCAAACGACGATTGTCAAAGGTGATTCTATTCGCACGGGTGTTACTGCTATTTTGCCTTATGAGGGAAATGTTTTTCAACAAAAAGTACCGGCAGCAATTTTTATAGGAAATGGTTTTGGTAAACTTTCCGGAAGCACTCAGGTGAATGAACTGGGTAATTTGGAAACGCCAATTATACTAACGAATACATTAAGTGTAGCCACTGCAATGGATGCAGTAATTGATTACACATTACATCTTCCCGGAAATGAAAAAGTATTTTCTGTAAATGCAGTTGTGGGAGAAACAAATGATGGTTACCTCAATGATATCCGGGGCAGGCATGTAACTGAAGATGATGTATTGCTTGCCATAAAAAATGCAGATACAGGAATAGTAAAGGAAGTAAGCGTTGGCGCAGGAACAGGTACGGTTTGTTTTGGTTTTAAAGGCGGTATTGGTACCGCTTCACGAAAATTGCCACCGGGCCTCGGAGGTTATACCATTGGTGTTTTAGTACAAACAAATTTTGGCGGAATTTTGCAAATTGATGGCGTTCCGGTAGGAAAAGAATTGAATAAATTTAGTTTCAGCGATCAACTATTAAATAATGTAGATGGCTCTTGTATGATGGTGATAGCAACAGATGCACCGATGGACAGCCGCAATCTTCAAAGATTGGCTAAACGAGCATTTCTGGGAATGGGAAAAACGGGTGGCATTGCATCCAATGGCAGCGGAGATTATGTGATCGCTTTTTCAACTGCAACTTCACTGAGAGTTCCTTATGATTCAAAAGAAGCGATTTTAAGTGCTGCTATTTTGAATAATGATAATACATCGCCCATTTTTATGGCGGCCATTGAAGCTACTGAGGAAGCCATCATCAATTCTTTATTTGCAGCAACAACGGTAACAGGAATCAACGGAAATAAAGCGGAATCTATACCAATTGAAAAAGTAATAAAAATTCTAAAAAAATACAACCACATACAGAAATGAAAGATAACTATGTAATCATTAATGGGGATTTTATTTTAAAGAAGGAAGCCAAAATATTGATCTGTGATTTGGCAATACAAAGGGGTTATGGAATTTTTGATTTCCTTAAAACGTTGGGTAATCAACCCGTATTTCTCGATGACCATTTTGACCGCTTTTACTTTTCCGCTTCAGAAATGAATTTAAAAATTGACGTGAAAAAGGAAGTGCTCAAGAGTTGGATCCATCAATTAATTTCAAAGAATGAACTGCCGGATTCAGGTATCAGAATTACTTTAACCGGAGGCTTTTCAGAAGATGGATACTCTATTGCAAATCCGAATTTAATCATTACTCAATCACCGTTTATTTATGATGCACAGCGGTTTGCAAAGGGAATTGAATTGGTGACTTATGAACACCAGCGCCAGTTGCCACATGTGAAAACGATAGACTATATCTACGCCATTTATTTGCAAAGATTTATTAAAGAACACGATGCTGATGAAGTTTTGTATCATCACCAGGCAGAAATTACGGAATGCCCACGCGCCAACTTTTTTATTGTTACCCAAAATAATGAAGTAATTACACCGGCTAAAAATATTCTGAAAGGGATTACAAGAAAAAAGATTCTTGAATTTTCCAGACTGAATATTAAAGAAGGAACCATTGGTATAAGAGAAATTGAAAGTGCAAAAGAAGCCTTCATTACCAGCACTACAAAATATGTGCTACCCGTGCTTAAAATTGATGGGAATGTTATCGGCGATGGAAAGCCCGGAAAAGTGACAACTAAAATAAATGAAATGCTTTTGTCTTTATTTCCACATTGATAAATTTATTTTTTTTAATCTTACCTCTCATCTTACCTCACTATATAAAATTATTGGTATTATAATTGTTTTGGGTCCATCTATAGAGATATTTTTTAAAAAAATAATGTTACACAATATTAACCTATAACATAAATAATTCTTTTCACTATAAGAAAGCTCAGTATCGTTCAGCATAGTGTTGTAGATGTTTATACTCAGTTTCCGGGGAAATAGGAAAATATAAATCAACAAGTAAACCAACAAATCAAAAAAGGCTCCCATAATCGAGGAGTCTTTTTCTTTTATTTTCCGCGCTTCTTTGGAAGCGTAGGCTATTGGTGAAATAATACATTTTATCCGTATGAGGCTATTCATATTTATTTTTCTTTTTTTCTTGGAAGAAAAAGAAACAAAAAATTATTCGCAGGGTTCATTTTATTTTTAACTGAGCTCATGAGGACGCTTCGCTTAGTTCAAGGAAAACCCGATCGCTCTCCCGAAATTCGGGATTTTTCCATGCCAACTCACGGCAAAAGCCCTTCGCTGTGATTTGCTCTCACCTAACCATCTTTTGGACGTCAGGTGTTGCAACGCTGAAAACATTGAAATTATTCGCA
>JBDTEK010000198.1:0-3637 GCA_039922575.1 Ginsengibacter sp. | reverse complement strand
AAATGAGGCGGTTCTCCTGTGTTTTTTTGCCATTCAAGCGGAACGTCGCCATGTAATTCCCATGAATACTCAGGTTTTGAAATTATTGCACGGTCTCCTTTCATTGACCAGGGATTTTCAAGCTCTGCTATGTATATATTTTGCTGCACATTATTGTAGTGTTCCCATCCAGACCATGCAGCATACAATTTTCCTTTGTAGTCCATTACTGTCATATCAATTGCCCAATGATCACCGGGGTCAGTAAGTTTTCCTTTCATAATCCATTCGCCCTCATAAGGATCGGGAGAACTGTTTTCGAGTACCCATATTCGATGGTGCAGGTTTTCGCCCTCATCTGCAGCAAAATAGATATACCATTTTCCCCTTAATAAATGAATTTCAGGCGCCCATAATTGCTTTGAGAATGCTTTACCTGAGTCCGGTTTAAAAATCGTTTTATGTTCCGCATCATTAAGAAGCGCACTATTTTTTGTTCTCCAAAGTTTTATCTCGTTTTCTCCTTCCGGCAAGCCAATTGTATTCATGTAATAGTACCAACCGTTCTCATAAATAACCCAGGGATCCGGCCCTGTTTTTTTTATTGGATTGGTAAAAGTTCTTTGCGCCACCAGGGACACTGCTGAAGATATAATTATAAATAAAAAAAGGAAAATCTTTTTTACCATGGAAATAGTTTTAGGTTTAAAGGTTGCCAACTTTTATAAAGTTAGCTGCCTTTAAAAATTATTTTGTTACTGAGAATTTATAGATTGATTCTGTCTGGTATTTTTCTCCGGGTTTTAATAGAGTTGAAGGAAATGATGGTTCATTTGGAGAATCCGGAAAGTGTTGCGTTTCCAATGCAAACGCTGTCCGGTGATCGTCTCTCTTACCTTCCTTCATTATATTCTTAGACTGCATAAAATTTCCGCTATAAAATTGGAGCCCAGGCTCTTTGGTAAGAATATCCATTTGAATACCGGTTTTATCACCGGTTATGGTAGCAGCGTGGATTAATCCTTTGTCTTTATTTTGGTTTAAAACAAAATTATGATCGTAGCCCTTTCCATTTTTCAACTGTGCATTACTGTTAGTATCAATTCTTTTTCCAATTTCTGTCGGAGTTGTAAAATCGAATGGGGTTCCTTTCACCGTTTCTAATTTTCCTGTAGGAATTAAGGTGGAGTCTACTGGAGCATATCTATCTGCATTAATCCATAAAGTATGATTTAAAATACTTCCGCTTCCTTCACCGTTCAGGTTCCAGAAAGCGTGATTAGTAAGATTGACCACGGTCTTTTTATCAGTTGTGGCTTCAAAATCCAATTTCAATTCTTCATTATTGGTAAGTGTATAAATGACTTTTACCTGTAAATTTCCCGGAAAGCCTTCTTCTCCATCTTTAGACAGATACATCAGTTCAAGTGAAGAATCACTGGTTTGTTTTGCATCAAAAACCTTGCTTTGGAATCCATTTTTTCCGCCGTGAAGCATGTTTGGAGGATTGTTTATCGAGGAAGTATATTCCACTCCATCTATTTTAAACTTGCCTTTAGCAATACGGTTACCATATCGTCCTATGGTAGCGCCAAAATAAGGCTCAGTGGAATTAATATATCCATCCACGCTGTCAAAGCCATCCACTACATCTACCATTTTGCCGGTTTTATCAGGTACCCAAAGGCTTACCAATCTGCCGCCATAGTTGGTAATAGCTGCTTTAATATTTTTATTTTGAAGAATGAAAAGGTGCGTTTCTTTTCCATCAATATTTTTTTCAAAGGCTTTCTGCAGAGAAGAATAAACGGAATCCTTTATTACCGTTTTCACATCATTCCTATTACCTGAATTATTGCAACTACTTAGCATGATGATGAAGATTGAGAAAATGAAAATAGTTTTAATCATAAGTTGGTTTTTAGTTTTAAATTTCAAATAGAGCTTCATTTGGCCACTTTCTAAAAGTTGTGAAATCTTCCTAATTCCTCAGAATGCACTTTTACTCATAGCGGTTGTTTTCAATTCCATCTATTTTCCCAAAGATAATTTTTTTATCAAATTAACTTCATCCTGCCGGTATGGTGTACCATCCGGATTAAGAATATCATGAAACCATTCTACCGGTTCACTTCCATCTGGTATGGGCGTATCCCACGCATATTTTGTATTTGATTTTCCGGTAACAAACCCCCAGTTGATAGCGCCCACATTCTCTCTTTTTAAAAGCGGCAAAATAGTGGAAAAACGGCTGTTCCTGGTTCTCGCCATGTATTCAGTGCAAATCATTGGCCGCCCGATAGCTTTTAATAATTCAATCACTCTTTGGTGCCAGGCGGCATGTTCGTAATTATGATAGGTAATTACATCTGAATTAGCCACCTGAAAGGCATTGAGTTTTTCAAAATCCCATGCCCACAAACCTACGCTGATGGGCTGGTCAGGATTTACACTTCTTGCCCACTCAAAAACTTTTTTAAGCAACGGAAAGGAACTGTCTTTTTTGCCGGAATTTCCAGGCTCGTTATAAAGATCCCAAAGTAATATGCGCTTATCGTGCGCAAAAGTTTTCATTACATCTTTTACATACAACTCAAGTTGTGGAAAAAGAGTAGTATCGGTAGATAGTGGCTGCCCGGGATCTTGTACCCATCCGGAATTATGAATGCCAGGTTTTGGCGCAGGTTGTTTTCCTGCATGAGGGATTTTATTCCAACAATCATCAAAGAAAACAAAGAGAATTTTAATGTTGTGATTATGCGCAATATTTAAAAAAGTATTGATTCTTTTTTTGAAACCATCCTTATCTTCTTTCCATGCAATGCTGTGCAGAAAAACGCGCATCGTGTTAAAGCCAATATTTTGTGCCCATCTTAATTCTTTATCATTGATAAGGCTATCGAACGTAGGCGCCTGCCACATTTCAAGCTGGTTGATGGCGTTACTGGGTAAATAATCGGCACCAATAATCCATTGCTGAGATGCATACCATGCATTGGCTTTTTCTATAGACCATTGTTGGCCAATTTTTTCTATACCTGCGTAATTTCGGTTTGTGTTTTTCTGGGCATCTGCATTTCCAGAAATGAAAGAAATAAGGAAAAATAAAAGAAGCTTTCTCAATATCATTATATTTTTATTTTTATCTGCAATATTAATTTACTTCCAGGTTATATGTCAAAGAGAAGTTTTAAGAACGCAACTTGAGTTTCAGGGTTCAATTTGCAAGGTTTTTTATTAGGGCTTTATTAAAAATTATCGTAGCTTGTATTTTCTGAACAGATTCAATATCAGATTCTAAAAAATTTTGAAGAAATGATTTATGGGTACACATGATTTTGAACAAATATTACTACCTTTTGCTTAATCTATTAACAATCTTAATTGCTATCTTCTAATTTAAATACCGAAAAAGACCTGCTAATTCAGGTTTCCAATGGCGATGAAAAAGCCTTTAAGGATTTATTTTCTTGTTACTATCAAAAATTATTTAATTATATTTTTTGTTTTACAAAGTCAAAACAAGTCGCTGAAGAATTGGTGATGGATGTGTTTTTAAAAATATGGCTGGGCAGAGAAATTATTCCTCAGATAGAAAAATTTGATGCATTTCTTTTCCGCGTAGCTCATAATAAATCAATTGATTTTCTTCGCTCGG
>JBDTEK010000197.1:0-3116 GCA_039922575.1 Ginsengibacter sp. | reverse complement strand
AGCCTCATTTACGAGGCTATTTTTTATTTTAGCTTTAGTTTATTTCATTTCAATATTATTTGCCATCAGCGAAAGATTTACTTTAAAAGCACATGAAAGAGTAAAAAGCCTGAAAATCATTCAGCAGCTTTTTAAAGAAGGGAAATCATTTTCACACTTCCCTGTCAGGATAATGTATATCGAAAACAAAAATCAAATTTCACCTCTACAGGCCGGATTTACGGTGAGTACCCGCCATTTTAAAAAGGCAGTTGACAGGAACCGGATTAAAAGATTGATGCGTGAATCATATCGCCTGCAAAAAAATAATTTAAAAATTACTTTAGAAGAAAATCATAAAAACCTCGCAATGTTCTTTATTTATACAGGGAATAAATTACCGGAATATGAAGAAGTTTTTGAAAAGATAGGTGGAGCTCTTCAGAAGATAGAGAAAATTTTTAAATAGCAAATTCAGGCAAGCGGGTATCTCTTTTACAAAAATAAATCAGTATAAAGTTTCCCTCCCGGCTTCACCGCATATTTTTCAAGATCGGTAATTCCTTCCTGCGCCAACACCTCTTCATCAATAAAAGAATTGCCGGTACATTCTGATGAGGGCCTTTGCAAAATGTAGAAGGCACAGTCGGCAAGTATTTCAGGAATTCTACTCATATTAATAAGCGCTTCACCACCGAGTAAATTACGAACCGCAGCAGTCGCTATTGTTGTTCTCGGCCATAAAGTATTGGCCGCGATATTATATTTTTTTAACTCGCCCGACAAGCCCAATGCAATCATGGACATGTTATATTTACTCATGGTGTAAGCAACGTGGCCAGTCAACCATTTCTGATCAAGATTGATTGGCGGAGATAGATTTAAGATGTGCGCATTCGTCCCCTTTTTCAAATAAGGAATGCAGGCTTTGCTTACAAAAAAAGTTCCTTTCACGTTAATGTCGTGCATTAATCCATAAGCCTTTTCTTCGGTTTGTTCTACTGGAGTTAGGGAAATTGCTGAAGCATTATTAATGAGAATATCAATTCCACCAAAAGCTTCTACTGTTTTTTCTACTGCATTTTTTATCTGGTCCACAAATCGGATGTCACATTGAACGGCCAGTGCTTTTCCGCCGGCATCTTCTATTTCTTTTGCTGCACTATAAATAGTCCCACCAAGTTTTGGATTTTCTTCAACAGATTTGGCAACCACTACAATATTAGCACCTTCCTTTGCAAGCCTCAGTGCTATTGCTTTTCCGATACCACGCGAAGCGCCCGTAATAAAAACTGTTTTATTTTTGAAACTCATAATGACATTCTAAGGTGAACGAAATTTTGTTGACGTGTTAAATAGTTTTAGTTCTCTTCAACTATTTTCAGATTGAGTTAAAAATAAGATTATCTTTCGATAAGGAAATGATCTGTTGAAAATTCAATTGTAAATCAGGATAAAGATTGTCACATTCGTTTAGCAAAAGTTACCGCATTTAATTAAAGCAGATGTTAAAGCAAAACCAATTGAAAGAACGTTTCTATTCTCTCGATGTTTTTCGCGGGGCGACTATTTGCCTGATGATCATGGTAAATAACCCCGGAAGCTGGGGACATATTTATGCTCCTTTGGACCATTCGCTGTGGCATGGAGTAACACCTACCGATATTGTTTTTCCTTTTTTTCTTTTTGCAGTAGGAAATTCGTTAGCCTTTGTAATGCCTCGTTTACAGATAGGTGGATCCTCTGTCTTCTGGAAAAAAATTATTAAAAGAACGCTACTTATTTTTTTGATTGGCCTTTTTTTAAACTGGATGCCATTTGTGAAATGGGATAATAACAACCTTGTTTTTAAGCCATGGAGTTATTTTGATGCCAACGGCTTTCCGCAGGGGATAAGGATCATGGGTGTTTTACAACGGATTGCACTGGCTTATTTTTTTGCTTCGGTTATCATTTATTATTTAAAAATTCGGGGTGCATTTGTAGTTTCCTGTATTTTGCTTTTAGGCTATTGGTTTTTATGTATTGCTGCTAACCCGGGAGATCCTTTTAGCTTATATGGCTGGTTCGGAACTAATATTGATAAAACTATTCTGGGAGATGCACACATGTACCACGGCGAATGGAGAAATGGCCACCCCGTTGTCTTCGACCCTGAAGGATTGATGAGTACATTCGGTGCAATAGTGCAGGTAATTTTCGGATATTTTGTAGGTGATTATATTATTAAAAAAGGAAAAACACCTGAAATGCTAAATGGATTATTTATAGCCGGATCAGTATTTCTTTTTGCAGGGTATGCCTGGGATATGGTTTTCCCGATCAACAAAAAAATATGGACCAGTTCTTATGTAGTTTATACTACCGGACTTGCTATGGTGATTATTGCTGTAATGATTCATCAGATTGAGTTAAAAAACCACAAGGGATGGCTAAGTAAATTCTTCGACGTATTTGGGAAAAATCCACTTTTTATTTTTGTGCTAAGTGGTTTCCTGCCGCGCTTATTAGGATTAATAAGGATTCCAGCTTCACTGGATACACAAGGGAATCAAATTTATTTGTCTCCGTTTGGCTGGTTTTATGAACATATTTGCAGACCCCTCTTTCCACATAATCTAAATAATGGATCGTTATTGTATGCGTTGTGTATGATCACTTTTTATTGGCTAATTGCTTATTGGATGGATAAGAAAAGTATCTATATAAAAGTATAAAATTTTATTAGAGAATCTCTTTTTTAGTTTATTGAATTAGAAATCCCAAGTATCTGAGTTTTTTACAACTCAATTTAAAATACATTCAACCTACGTGTATCATTGAAGATGCCTTAAAACAGTCTTTAGATATAATTTTTGCTGTTACTTCTGCCTATCTTGAATCAACAGTCACAGAACTGAAAAGGGATGTCCGACGTGGTAAGCGAATCTATGTTTATATAAAAGGATTAGTATCCGATCAGTTATTGACCCCAACTGTTTTTCTTCAAAAGGAATTCAATAATTACTAATGGGAATCCAAAGGGCGTAGAATATGCTTTGATTCTAAAAAATGCAATAGATATCGCTTGCGGGATTTTGAAAATGGCATTACGGCCGCTTTTTCAATGGAAGCGCATTTGTCCTATGAAGGAAGAA
>JBDTEK010000196.1:0-10024 GCA_039922575.1 Ginsengibacter sp. | reverse complement strand
TAAAGGGCTTCCATGGAAATGTAGGCGTGTATGTTTATGATCTATCGAAAAATAAAACAGTTTCAATAAACGCTGACACCATTTTTCCAACTGCAAGCATGGTAAAAATTCCAATACTTATTGGAGTGATGCACAAAATAAATAAGGGTGAATTAAACTACCATCAATCCATGACTTACTCCGATTCTTTATTCTATTCTGAAGGAGAGGATATGCTGGCTTCATTCAAAAGTGGCGTGAAGATTGAATTGAGCAAAGTACTATCATTGATGCTGAGCTTTAGTGATAACGAAGCAAGCTTATGGCTGCAAGGTCTTTCAGGAGGCGGGGAAATAATTAATAAATATCTCGACAGCCTCGGAATGAAATATACCAGGGTAAACAGCAGGACGGAAGGGCGCAAAGAAAATTGGAATCAATATGGCTGGGGACAAACCACGCCAAAAGAAATGGCTACTTTAATAAAAATGATTGTAGAAAATAAAGTTATTGATAAACAAATAAGTGAAAGAATGCTCCGGCTTTTAGGCCGCCAATATTGGGATGAATACGCAATGTCTCAAATTCCACCAAATATTTTTGTCGCGGAAAAAGGTGGAGCAGTGGATGAAAGCAGGGATGAAGTATTGTACGTAGCATGCGCTCATCCGTATATTTTCTGTATTTGTACAAAAAATAATAAAGACACTAGTTGGAAAAATGATAATGAGGCATGGGTACTTACACGAAGGCTATCAGCTTTGCTTTGGAAACATTTTAATCCAAAATCAACCTGGCAACCGGAAGAATTATTGAAGTGATTTTCAAAAAATGGGATAGCAAATTTTGAAACTGACGATATTTAGTAAAAAATGATTAGCCGGAGCAACAATTTTTCCAAAAAAACTTTGATACATTTTAATCGTCTAAAATAAAAGGGTTAACGGTTAGTTAAACAATCTTGCTTTATACATTATCTGATTAACCTGCGCAATTTTTGTACGTCTATTGATCAGTAATAAAATTGAAAGCCATGAAAAAATTATATTATTTATTCGGATTAGCGTCCATAATTGGGATCAGTTCCTGCAGTACTTCAAGAAATTACGCGCAAGGTTACAGTGATACTCAGCCTTCCAGCGAGATCACTTACCAGCAATTCTATGACGACCTCAGTCCTTATGGCAATTGGGTAAATTACCAGGATTATGGATATGTATGGGTCCCGGATGAAGCGGGATTCAGGCCATATTATTCAAACGGACATTGGGTTTATACCAATTTCGGATGGACCTGGGTTAGCAATTATAATTGGGGATGGGCTCCATTTCATTACGGACGATGGATGCATGATATGGCCTATGGATGGATGTGGGTTCCGGGGTATGAATGGGGACCAGCCTGGGTGGCATGGAGAGGCGGAAATGATTATTATGGATGGGCACCATTGGGGCCACGAATGGGAATTAATATTTCAATAGGTTCTATTCCTTACAATAATTATTATTTTGTTCCCCGCAGATACATTAACAGCCCAAGGATCAATAATTATTATGTAAATCAAACAAAAAACGTAACCATCATTAACAACACAACTATTATTAATAATACAAGCACTACCAGAAATAAGAATGTATATATATCAGGGCCTTCGGTAGCTGAAGTTCAAAATGCAACCAATAGCAGAATAAGGCCTGCACAATTGGTGGAAAGGAATACGCCGGGAACAGCACAAGTTTCCAATAATACAGTAGCTATTTACAAGCCTGCTGTAAAACAAGGGGAAGAAAACAAAACTACACTAAGGCCTGTAAGAGTTGCACAATTAGATCAGATCAGAGACAACCAGAATCGAAGAGCATTTAAAAATGAAGCAATCCAAGCGCCTGTTTTAAGAAATGAAAATACCAATACCAGTCCCGTGCGGCAGCCGGTAAATGAAAATAACAGGCCCCAAAATCCAAATACAAATTCAGACAGGCCAGTGAGAGCTTTTCCAGGAAATAATACTGTGGAGCCATCCTCTGGTAACAGGCAATTGCAGCCGGTGCGAAGAGATAATCCGGTTATAAATAATAACGAAACGGCTCCCGAAATCAACAATTCCCCGGTTGAAACACCGCAAAGAAAATCGCCCGCCCGAACTTTCGATAACAGGAGCACAACCACCAATCCAAACAATGAAAATGTAGCTCCGCAAAGAAATACAACAGTTCAGCCCCGGCGTCAATTCCAGAATACGACGGAGGGAAACAGACAGCAACCAGCTTTCCATAACAGAAGTGCAAGAATAGAAAATGTAAGGCCGGCACAGCGTATAGAGAGAGAACCAAGAGCAGAAAGGCAGGTAACTGAAAAAAAATAAACGATAAAAAATTGACAGAAAACCCTGAAAAAAATATTTTTAAGGGTTTTTTTTAATGATACCGGATCAACAAAATGATTCTATTGTATTGTAATCCAATTACAAAAGTTATGAACAAAATATTTTAATGGTGTGTTGATTTATTAAAGCATTGGGCTAAGGATTTAAACATGACCTATGAAGTGATCAACGTTTGGCTTTTTGTAATTATAGAACCGTTGCTTATTATTTTATTAATAGTGCTTTTGATCCGGCAATATTTAATGATAAAAAAATTGCGAATAAGAATTTAAGATAGAAATGGCCTTACATTTCAATCCCGGTATGACGTTCCCCGTTTTGCTGGCTCAAAGAGAAAAGTTCAATATCCAATTCAAAAGAAAAATAATTCCATTTAAAATTTTATTCTTTCTTCAAAAATAGATTCCAATTAATTTGTAAACACCGTTGATTTTTTATAAATGCACAAAAAAAATCCTTCATAAAAAAATGAAGGATTTTGTGCGGCAAAGGAGATTCGAACTCCCAAGCCCTTTCGGGCGCTACCACCTCAAGGTAGTGCGTCTACCAATTTCGCCATCGCCGCGCTTTTAAGTTTGCAAATTTAATAAAACAGCGGTAAAAATAATTATGTATTTCCGCCCAACACGCTTCTCATTCCTGCTACATTTCCAATAAAGAATAAACCGCTATTATACTCAATTTTTTTATTCCATTTGCGACTAAAATAAAATTTCTTTATTTTTTCATGTATCTAAAATAATTCTAAAAGTAGTTCCCTTACCTACTTCAGAAGATTTTACATACAACTGGCCTTTATGATACTGCTCTATAATTCTCTTACACAAGGAAAGGCCCAGGCCCCAACCCCTTTTCTTCGTGGTAAACCCCGGTTTAAATACTTTACCAATATTTTGCTTATTAATCCCTTTACCCGTATCCCGTATATCTATTATAGCATGATCAGTTTCCTGCCTTATTTTGATTGTAATCTCTCCTTTGCCATCCATAGCATCAAGCGCGTTTTTCAAAAGATTTTCTATCACCCAATCAAAGAGCGGTGCAGAAATTTTCGCGAGGATATGGTCATTCGATTTTTCTACCGCAAAATTTACTTTACTGGTGGACATCCTTTTTATATAAGTAACCATTTTCTCCACTTGTTCCACAATATCATGCTCCTCAAGCTTAGGAGCACTTCCAATTTTTCCAAACCGGTCACTTATTAATTTTAGCCGGTTTACATCACGTTCCATTTCTTTAGAAATATCCGGATAATTTTCGCGTTCTTTCAGCATCTCCACCCATCCCTGCAACGAGGAAATGGGAGTCCCCAATTGATGAGCTGTTTCCTTCGCCATACCAGCCCAAACCTGATTTTGCGTAGATTTATTTCTGATAGACATAGCATAAAAAGTAATAAAAATAAACAATGCCACAATCAACAATTGAACAATTGGAAAGTATCTTATTTGCTTCAATAATTTAGAATCACCGTAATAATATTTATCGGCGATAAAGGGTTCTTTGCTCAATTGCAGAATGATTGGATCATGAGAGGATTTAAATTCTTCTAATTTTTTTTGTAAATAATTCCCCGATTTTATTTGAGCAGAGTCCAGGTTTCTTGAATCAATAATACTATCATTTTCATTAGTCAGGATAATTGGAATATCATCATTTTGTTGTTGAATCTGGCTTGCTAAGGTCAAATCAACATTTTGAGGGGCAGATGCTATAAACTTGTTTGCTTCTACCCATTGGCTAATTTTTTCCCGCTCCTCAACTTCTATTTTTTTCGATAAAAAATTAGAATAAAATATAGTTCCGCTAACAATTGCTACCGCTATTAGCGCCAATCCCATTCGTAAATTAAGTAGTTGCCTAAGCATTAAAAAATGATTATCACCAAATCTAAAAGCTTTCTGATAATTATTGGAATTAAAAACTAAAATCTTTTATGTTTGTAAATAATTAATAACCATTTCATTGACTTCTTTACCATCTGTTGCCGTAGTAATTCTTAACTGGAATGGTAAAAAATTTCTCCAAAAATTTTTACCATCAGTATTGGCGTCAGATTATGAAAACCTCTCTGTAATTGTTGCCGACAATGCTTCTTCGGACGATTCAATTTCATTTATTAAAAAAAATTTTCCTCAGATAAATGTAATTACCAATTCAAAAAATGAAGGCTTTTCCAAAGGATATAATACAGCGTTAACCAAGGTGACTGCAGATTATTATGTTTTGCTGAATAGTGATGTGGAAGTAAATCCCGGCTGGATAGCGCCCATTATCTTACTAATGGAAAATGATGAGACAATTGCCGCCTGCCAACCTAAAATATTGTCTTTCCAAAATAAAAATCAGTTTGAGTATGCAGGCGCTTCAGGTGGGTGGATAGATGCGTTAGGTTATCCGTTTAACCGAGGGCGTATATTTGATTTTTGCGAAACTGATAATGGACAATACAATAAAGCGTCAGAAATATTTTGGGCATCAGGCGCTGCATTGTTTGTAAAATCATCCGTGTTCGATGAGCTTAATGGATTTGATGAATATTTTTTTGCCCACCAGGAAGAAATTGATCTTTGCTGGCGTATGCAAAGAGCGGGTTATAAAATATATGTGGAACCAAATTCAGTAGTGTATCACGTAGGCGGGGGCACATTGCCGATGGGTGATAGAAGAAAAGTTTACCTTAACTTCAGAAATAACCTGGTTATGTTGTCAAAAAATTTGTTATTTTACGAATCGTTGTGGAAAATTCCAGTGAGGATATTTTTAGATATTATTGCGGCATTTCAAGCGTTGGTAAAAGGAAATTTCAGTACGTTTATTTCAATTGAATCGGCACATTTGGATTATATAAAATGGCTTTTTTTTGGTAGAAACAAAACGAATCTTCCCAAATTAAAAATGAAAAATTTAAAAGGCGTCTACGCCGGAAGTATCGTTTGGAAATATTTTATCAATAAAAAGAAAACATTTTCAGAAATTGTTGGGAACAAAAAATGATTTTTGAAATCAAACTGTTATTTTTGCCCGGTAAATTAAAAATTATGGAACACGAAGAAGTAATTGATAATAAAGGAAATGACCTTGGATATAGTTGGGTATCTACCTCAAGATTTTTATTTTATTGCCAGATAGCCATATTTGTAGCCCTGGTTGCCGGCGGCTGCTATACCATGTATGTACATCGTTACAAAGGCAAACCGAATGTGGAGATTCCGGCTAACACGCAATACAATCCAACGTACAAATAAATTTTGCTCACATAGCAACAAACCCTATTTTTGCAATCCATTTTTAAGTTCTTACAATATCAGCGGAAGTAGCTCATTTGGTAGAGCACGACCTTGCCAAGGTCGGGGTGGCCGGTTCGAGCCCGGTCTTCCGCTCATTATATTGAAAGCAGTTTTTAGCTGCTTTTTTAGTTAGAAAGCTCATTGTGTAAAAAAAGATTAAAGTGTTTACCCGGGTGGTGGAACTGGTAGACACGCAGGACTTAAAATCCTGTCTTCAGCAATGGAGGTGTGGGTTCAACTCCCATCCCGGGTACCATGCCTCAACAGAATTACAAATGTTGAGGCTTTTTTATTTTATTACTTGATCCACTATATCAACTTATAATTGTTATTACATTGTAGTTGTGAAGGTGCATTATTCTCTATCAATACTTTCAATAGGATCCTAAAACTTTGATTGCAAAAAAATAAATAAGATATTCCGGCTATTGTTTTAGTAAAAAAAGTAAAATGACATATATCTTCATAAAAAAAATTTGGACAAACTTCCTATTTTCTTTATAAGTATTTATTTCCCGGGATTCTTTCGCTGACTTTTTTTTCAGGTATTAAAAAATGGAAAAATCAAACGAGACTAAACAAAGAGTAGAAATCTGTTATCTACAGCCAACGCTAACCACACGCCAGAAATAGAAATTTGACTAATTTCACTCCTAAAAAAGAGCATGAAAAAATATTTCATTATTCCGATCTTCCTTTCTACTGTTTTAATTTCCTGTAATTCTGATTCTGGAAATAAAATTAAATCTGAAAAGGAAGAATATCAACTAACCAAAGAAAATCTTTTAAAGAAAGAACAAAAAAATCCATCTAATTTTTTAATAGTAAGCGGCCATGATAAACGAAACATGTTGGGACAAACTGTGGTTAAAGGAATTATTACCAACAAAGCCTCTATAGCCACTTTCAAAGACGTAGAAATAAAATTATCTTTTTACAGCAAAACAAAAGCCCTTCTCGAAAATGATAAGGAAACTATTTTTGAACAATACAAACCTGGTGAGTCAAAAGATTTTAAAACAAAATATTTTGCCCCAAAAGGAACTGACAGTGTTGGGTTGGAAGTACTGGGGGCCAAAGTGGTGGAAGAATAATACTGCCTATATCTGTCATTTAATAATTAAGTTTTATGAGCTTGATTTTGCGCTTCCCATTTTTAATTCCGTAATTAAAAAAATTAGAGTCGGGCCTTTCGGAAAAAACTTTATGGAAATAAATTCAGTTAAATTATTCCGAGCCGAATTAACCGATCTAAAAATAAATTGATAATCTTTTGAAAACATAAAAATTTATCACCTAAAAAAGGAGCAAGATATCTCTTGCTCCTTAAATTTTTTATGCATTAATTGATCAGCATCTTATTCTTCTTCATCAAATGCCATGGCTTCTTTGGTTGTCATAAGCAATTCATATTCCTCTTTGCTACCTACGATCATATTTTCAAACTCCCTTAATCCTGTTCCGGCAGGTATTGGGTGACCGGTAATTACATTTTCCTTCAGGCCCTGCATGGTATCTGTTTTGCCTTGAATAGCAGCCGATGACAATACTTTGGTCGTTTCCTGGAACGATGCGGCCGATATCCAGCTCTGAGTGCCAAGTGATGCTTTTGTAATACCCTGTAATAGTGGTGATGAAGTAGCAGGACGCGCATCACGAAATTCCACTACTTTTTTATCTGCCCTGCGAAGAATAGAATTCTCTTCTCTTACTTCACGAAGAGTAACTATTTTACCAGGCCGCATTTTTGTACTATCACCAGATTCTGTAACTACTTTTTTATCAAATATCCAGTCATTTTCCACATTAAAATCATATCTGTCTTCAGTATCTCCTTCAAGAAATTTAGTATCACCGGCATCTTCAATAGCTATCTTACGCATCATTTGACGTACAATCACTTCAATGTGCTTATCATTTATCTTTACACCTTGCAAACGATACACTTCCTGAATTTCATTCACTACATATTCCTGAACAGCATGCGGCCCTTTGATCTGAAGAATATCTGCCGGAGCAATCTGTCCATCTGATAGGGCAATACCGGCTTTTACAAAGTCTCCATCCTGAGCAAGAATCTGACGGGTAAGCGGAACCAAATATTTTTTAACCACACCATCTCTCGCTTCCACAATTATTTCACGGTTACCACGCTTGATGTTACCAAAAGAAACAACTCCATCAATTTCAGAAACAACAGCCGGATTACCAGGGTTTCTCGCTTCAAACAATTCAGTTACACGAGGTAAACCACCCGTAATATCTCTCAGTTTTCCTAACACACGTGGTATCTTTACAACTACCTGACCAGCCTTAACATCATCACCTTCTTCCATAGTTACATGCGAACCAGCCGGAAGATTATATCCCTTTGTTTCTTTTTTGCCTTCGATCAACATAGAGGGAATACGAGCTTTATCCTTAGTTTCAATTACCACTTTTTCTCTGTGGCCCGTTTGTTCATCCGCTTCTTCACGATAGGTAACGCCTTCAATAATATTTTCAAATTTTAAAATCCCATCTATTTCAGAAACAATTACATTGTTAAATGGATCCCAGTTGCAGATCACTTCGCCTTTTGAAACCTTTTGTCCGTCTTTCACATTGAGTGTAGATCCATAAGGCACGTTGTGGGTGATTAATAAACGATCATTTTTTACATCCATGATCCTTACTTCACCGGTACGGCCTATAACCACCTTTGCCTTATCACCTATTGCGTTGGTGGCTTCTACTGTACGCAAACCATCAAACTGAATAGTACCATCAAACCTTGCAGTTAAAGTAGACTCTACCGATGCGGAGCCTGCCACACCACCTACATGGAAAGTACGAAGCGTAAGCTGGGTTCCTGGTTCACCAATTGACTGGGCAGCAATAATTCCCACTGCATCGCCTTTCTGAGCAGTATATCCTGATGCAAGGTTCTTACCATAACATTTTACACAAACACCACGGTGGCTTTCGCATGTAAGCACGGAGCGGATCTCAATAGTTTCCACACCTGCATCATTGATTGCATGTGCAATGCTTTCTGTAATATTTCCACCAGCTTCTACCAATAATTCATCAGTTACCGGATTGTAAACATCGTGCAACGAAGTTCTTCCCAGTATTCTATCATATAAAGGCTCTATTATATCCTCATTATCTTTTAATGCAGAAGTAGCAATACCTCTCAGCGTACCACAATCTTCATCATTAATAACTACGTCCTGAGCAACGTCAACAAGTCGCCTGGTTAGATAACCAGCATCCGCAGTTTTTAAAGCGGTATCCGCAAGTCCTTTACGTGCACCATGCGTTGAGATGAAATACTCTAATACGTTTAGTCCATCTTTAAAATTGGACAAGATCGGGTTTTCAATAATTTCACTTCCGCTACTTCCGGATTTCCGTGGCTTGGCCATTAAGCCTCTGATACCTGCAAGTTGTTTAATCTGTTGTTTAGAACCTCTTGCACCAGAATCAAGCATCATATAAACTGAGTTAAACCCTTGTTTATCTGCGGCCAGTTCCTTTATCAATGTTTCTGTTAACCTGGTATCTACACGGCTCCAGATATCTATAATACCATTGTATCTTTCATTATTTGTAATTAAACCGGAGTTATAATTGTCCCAAACCTCATCAACTTCGCTGGTTGCATTGTCAATCATCGTCTGCTTGGTTGCAGGAATAATAAGGTCGTTAATATTGAACGATAAACCGCCCTTAAATGCCATACGAAAACCTAATTGTTTAATATCATCAAGGAATTTTGCCGTTGCCGGAATGTTAGTCCATTTAATAATATCTCCAATAATTTCACGAAGTGCTTTCTTGGTTAAAAGTGCATTTACAAATCCAACACCTTTAGGTACATGCTGGTTAAATATTACCCGTCCTACTGTAGTATCTAATAATTTATTTTTTATAGATCCGTCTTCTGTGCGAACATCTACTTTCACTTTTATGTGCGCATGAAGCTCAATTGTATTTTCATTATAAGCTATGATTACTTCTTCAGGAGAATAAAAGGTTTTCCCTTCACCTTTTACTTTTAATTCCGGCGTTGATTTTTTCCCTTTCGTGATGTAATACAAACCCAAAACCATGTCCTGTGAAGGAAGTGTAATAGGAGTACCATTCTGTGGGTTCAAAATGTTATGAGAAGAAAGCATCAGCATTTGCGCTTCCAAAACAGCGGCGTTGCTCAAAGGAACGTGCACCGCCATCTGATCACCATCGAAATCCGCGTTGAAAGCCGTGGTTACCAATGGATGAAGTTGTATTGCTTTTCCTTCAATTAATTTTGGCTGAAACGCCTGAATTGATAATCTGTGCAATGTAGGAGCACGGTTCAGCATGATTGGGTGTCCTTTCA
>JBDTEK010000195.1:0-4359 GCA_039922575.1 Ginsengibacter sp. | reverse complement strand
CATTCTATTTTGCAGATCAATACCTATTGCATGATCTTGGAAAGTATGGATATAGTACTTATCCACTTTTCCAAAATTGGCATCAGTAAGAGTTACAGGATTGGTAAAAGGGAATGCAGGTTCGGGCCTGAAATTATCCAACACCAATTGCTTTACAGCATCGCTTCCATCCTGGCAAAATATTGAAGTGATCGCATCACGCCTCACATCTAGCAAGTCTTTTGAAGGAATTAATGCCGGTCCCAAAAGTGATTGTGCATCCTGGTTGGCGAGGTCAATTAAAGACTGGCCATTAGCCGGTAAAAATCCTGCGATGTAAATCAGCTTTTTAATTTCAGACGGAATTTTTTCTGCAACTGCAGATACTACTACTCCACCAAGACTGTGACCGACCAATATTACATTTCCATTATTACTTTGAATAGCTGAAATTACTTTGTCTCTGTAAACGTCAATAGATACTTCTGCTGGTGAAGTAAGATCATCACCGTGAGCAGGTAATTCCACCACTATTACTTTTTGTCCTGCTTTTTCTAATTCTGATTTTACAGTATTCCAAACGTAAGGTGCCTGCCATGCGCCATGTACCAGCACAAAAGTGTTGATCGACGGAGAGTGGTCTTTAGAGCATCCGGCTGAAAAGGTTATCACTGCTGTGAGTAATAACCATTGCATAAATTTCTTTTTCATAATTATTTTATTAATTGTTTAAAATTTTTATCAAAGTTGGCTACAAGCATTCCCTCCGGCAATGGCTCAATAATATATTCTCATGTATAAAATAACTATTGCTGTTTTTACGGCATTTCACAATCCGTAAGAGATACATCATTCCAGATAAATTGTCTATTGAAAGCGCTTCTGTGTCATCTTACTTTTATCATTCAAAAAATTCTGCATAAAAACATAAAACAAGGTGCTTAAAAAGCTCTCCAAAATATTAATCTAATTTTTTTTAACCAGTAAACCAACAAATAACATGATTAATTATTCTAACTACCACGAAGCCGTTATAGCCTTGCACGAAAGAGGCTTTAGCGAGGATTTTGTTTTATTCGGAAATGACTTGCTTTGGGTGCAGGAAAAAACATTTGTTACTACGGAAGATTTTTCCATTATTGAATGCCATCACGTCGATTTTCCCAGGGATAATATGGACGACCTGGTAATATTCGGCATCATGACTTTTTGCAGAAATGTAAAAGGAATTTTAATGAATCATTATTCCTTTTCCTCCTCCATACCGATGGTAATAATTGAAAAACTTAAAAGAATGCGATTTTATTAAAACCAGTAAATCGTACAACGGTTTCCTGAATAGAGCAATTGATCTCACCTGTTCAGGCGACTAATTTTGCATCATATAAAAAAAAATTTTTACCATCAAATCAAATAACATGAGCACCTTAAAATTAAAAGACGGAACAGAATTGTATTATAAAGATTGGGGCAAAGGGCAACCAATTGTTTTCCATCATGGATGGCCACTTTCAAGCGATGATTGGGACTTCCAGATGATGTTTTTTTTGGAGCGTGGCTTCAGGGTAATTGCCCACGATCGAAGAGGCCATGGTCGTTCTACTCAAACTTCAGGCGGGCACGAAATGGAAACTTATGCCGCAGATGTAAAAGAACTGGTAGACTTTTTAGGACTCGAAAATGCAATACACATCGGGCATTCAACTGGTGGCGGAGAAGTAATCCGGTACGTAAATAAATATGGCAAAGGCCGCGTAGCCAAAGCAGTTTTGATAAGTTCAGTTACTCCAATTATGGTTCAAAATGAAAATAATCCGGACGGAGTTCCATTAAGTATTTTTGATGATATCAGGTTACAAACCTCAACGCACCGCGCCCAATATTACAAAGATTTTTCATTAGCTTTTTATGGTTATAACCGCGAAGGAGCCAATGTACAACAAGGCATCAGGGACAATTGGTGGAGGCAGGGAATGATCGGAGCTATCAATGCACATTACGAATGTATCAAAGCTTTTTCAGAGACTGATTTTACAGAGGATCTTAAAAATGTAGAAGTTCCTGTGTTGGTTTTGCATGGCGAAGACGATCAGATTGTTCCCATTCAAATCTCAGCAATAAAAGCAGCACAGCTTTTAAAGAATGGTAAACTTATCACCTACCCGGGATTTCCACATGGGATGCCAACAACAGAAGCGCCAACTATCAACAAAGACATTTTAGCATTTATTAAATCATAAAAATCATGAGTAGTTATCCAATCCGTGATCCCAAAAGTGATCACTTATTAACGCCGCAAAATGCCGCGCTACTAATAATAGATTACCAGCCTATCCAGGTAAATTCGATTAATTCCACTTTAAGAAAGACAATGGCAGAAAACATGACCACGGTTGCAAAGCTGGTTATGTCTTTTAAAATGCCGGTAGTGCTTTCCACAATTAATGTAAATACAGGTATGAACAAAGAAACCATTTCTATTCTCAAAGATGTGCTGCCCGGAATTCCATCGTATGATAGAACAACGGTTAATGCGTGGGAGGATAAAGAATTTAATGAAGCTGTAAAAAATACGGGTAGGCAGAAATTAATTATCGCGGCATTATGGAGCGAAGTATGTATGGCATTCCCTACCCTTGATGCTTTAAAAGATGGCTACGATGTATATCCTGTAGTGGACGCAATAGGCGGCACTTCTGTTATTGCACATGAAATGGCATTAAGAAGAGTAGAACAGGCAGGAGCAAAATTGATCAGCACTTCTCAACTTGCTTGCGAACTGCAGCGGGATTGGGCGCGTCATGAAACTGTTGATTACATGGTTAAGGCATTGATTTCGACAGGGGCATTTTTTGACGTGTAGTAAACGATTATGTATCAATACTAATCTAATCATCAACTGAAAAGTTTATAATGAATTTTATCACATTTATTGGCCTGGTGGCTGCAGTTTGTACCACACTTTCATTTTTGCCACAGGCATTAGAAACTATTCAAACAAAAAACACAAAGGGCATATCATTTTTTATGTATGCCCTTTTTACTTTGGGTACATTCTTATGGACAATTTATGGCCTTACCACTCATAATCTGCCTATAATTTTTGCCAATAGTATCACCATGATTTTTGCCATAATCATTCTGGGATATAAAATAAAATATAAATAGTATCAAATTAGTAACTTAAAAATTAAAAAAAAATTACTCAATATCTATCAGAACTATTTTTTTAGCGTTTAAAAATTCAAATTAATTTTTTATTTAAAAATATTATTATGGAAAATGAAGAAACATGTGAGCATATTCAAAAAATAACAGAATTAAAACTAGCGAAAGAGTTAGTATGCGAAGAATGTATAAAGATCGGCAGTGATTGGGTGCATCTGCGTACCTGCCAGACTTGTGGCGCTACATTATGCTGCGATCAATCTCCGAATAAACACATGACAAAACATTATCATCATACTCATCATCCGGTAGTTATTTCCGCCCAACCGGGAGAAAAATGGATGTGGTGTTATGTAGATGAAGTTTTTGCGGAATATGAATAGAGAATTATATCAGTGAAGAAATATTTTCATCTGGTTAGAAAACATTTTCTAAAAAGGAAAAAGCAATTATTTTAATCAACAGCAAACTCCATCCTGATTGTTATTGATCCGGTCTTATCACGGCTGGAAGTGTTGAAAGTGCCGCCGTAGCTGTAATCTTCGTCTGTATTTTTTCCTGTAATTTGAAAAACGCCCAAATTGGCTTTATTTAATTTACTTAAAGAGCTCCCGGCATTTTTTGCGATTATTTCAGCACGTTGTTTACCATCGGCACTTGCTTTTGCCAATAAATCCATTTTTATTTGTGTAAGCTTGGTATAATAAAAAAGCGGGGGCATCGAATTTAATTCAATTCCCTGCTGGATCAATTCTGTTGCTTCTCTTGAAATGGTATTTATTTTATCCACGTTGGGAGATTCGATCCTTACAGTCTGGGTAAGATTGTAACCTGAAAATTGTTGGCCAAGAGAACGACCGTTGGCATCTGTTGGATAACTAAATTCCTTAATAATATTTATAGAAGAAAACACCATTTCACCTGCCGGAACACCTTTGTCAGAAAGATACTTTCTAACGACTGTTTCGTCCTCTTTTAATTGTGCATAAGCAGCCTTCAGGTCTGTAGATTTTCTTGAATAAGTACCTTTCCAGACAATCAAATCACTCACAAAATCCTTTTCTGCAGAACCGGTAACGGTAATAGTTTCCTGGCTGGTAGACCTGTATTTATAGGCTTTGCCAATAATAAAAAGTCCAATAATAAATGCTATTCCAATAATAGCTGCAGAAATAACGCGCATAATTACTTGTTTTGATAAAGATATTGTTT
>JBDTEK010000194.1:0-11558 GCA_039922575.1 Ginsengibacter sp. | reverse complement strand
TTCCAGGAGCTCGGTATCACCCAGGGTCAGTTAAGCGGCGGTGAGCCGCTAAACCGGTTTGATGATATAATTTTTATTCTTCAAAACATTAAGAAGGGAACAGAAGTTTGGCTATATACTTCAGGCTATCATTTTACAGAAGAGCGTTCAGCATTACTGAAACAGGAAGGTCTTACCGGAATTACTGTAAGCCTGGATCACTGGATACCCGAATTGCATAATACATTTCGAGGGAAAGAAAATGCATTTGAATGGGCTGAAAAAGCGGTTGCCAATGCCCGGAAGCAAGACCTTGTTGTTTGTCTATCATTATGTGCAACGAAGGAATTTATTAATACAAACAATCTTCTGCAATACGCGAAACTGGCAAAGCAATGGGGCGTTTCTTTTATACAGGTTCTTGAGCCCAGGGCCGTAGGCCATTATGCTGAAAAAGATATCTATTTAAACAAAACCAAAATTTCAGAACTTGAAGATTTTTATGCGACTTTTAATTACAACAAAACTTATGCTGATTATCCTTCGATTGTATATCATGGATTTTACAGCAGGCGGATAGGATGCGGCGGCGGCGGCAAACATTATGTTTACATAGATACGGATGGTGATGTACATGATTGCCCGTTTTGTCAGCGAAAATTGTTTTCTGCACTGCATGATCCCGTAGAGAAAAACATACGCCTGATGTTGAACAAGGGATGCGGCGCTTATCCAAATCCATCGAAAACTATCAAACAATGAAACCATGGAATTATTTAATGCTGTTTTTTATACCGGCTTTGGTTGTTGGTGGCTACCTGCTTGGCGGTTGGTGGAATTTTTTGGTGCCCATATGTTGTTTTGGTATTTATCCTGTCGTTAATTTTTTTATATCCTTTCCTTCAAGAGATAATGGTGGCTCACATCAAAAATATGCTTCTTCAGAGTACAGCAATATTGCATTAAGTTTTGTTCCTGTGCTTATTGCGTTAACCGGCTGGTCAGTGTATGCTGCAGGCAACGCATCACTTACCGGTGTTTCATTTGTTGGGCTCGCGCTGTCAGTTGGTATTGTAAATGGTGTATTAGGATTTACACTTGCGCATGAGTTTATTCATCGCTTTTCAAAAACAGAACAGGTGGCCGGTTATTTATTGTTGCTGCAGAATAATTATATGCATTACGGTATAGAACATGTTTGGGGACATCACGTTTATGCTTGTACACCGGAAGATCCTCACACTGCCGGCATCGGCGAACCTTTATATTTTTATTTGCCGAGAGCTGTTGTGGGCACTTATAAAAATGCCTGGAAAATAGATAGAAAAAAGTTATCAAAGGCCTCATTTAAATTTTCGTTTATGCATAGCCGTATGTTGCTATTTGGTGTATTGCAGATTTTGTTAATGCTGTTGATATTTTTTACACTTGGCGTGTACTCACTTATATTTTTTTTAATGCAAAATGCTGTAGCCATAGCACTCCTGCACATTATAAATTACCTTCAGCATTATGGATTAATGCGGAAAAGGGATCTTTCGGGAAGCTATGAAAGATTGGGCGCTCATCATGCATGGAATACCGACCGTTATAACAGGGCGATTAATCTATTTCAATTAGAAAGCCATGCAGATCATCACATGCATCCAGGGCGCACTTTTGATAAACTTTCACATAATGATGATTCACCGGCACACCCTGCAGGCTATTCCTTTATGGTGCTACTCTCTCTCGTTCCTCCATTATGGTTTAAGATAATGGATAAGAGAATTTTAATTAATGATAGATAGCAGTTTGCGTTCCGGACGAATGCCACCGGTGCTTGCTTCAGGATCAGAGTGTACCTTTCTGGTAGGAACGTACTTGTAAGGTGCATCTGCATTGAAGGATGAAAGTGCTGATCCTACTATAGTTATTTTAAAAGGCACTTGCAGAAGGATAATGGTCAGCTTTGTTGTAAAAGTGTAGCCAAGTTTCCGAATTATAAAATCAATATTTTAGCCTATTCGGGAGTTTTTAATTTTCCATTTTTTGACTTTCGAATTACTCACCCATTTTTCGATATTAATGAGTAATGTTTGAGACTACCTATAAAATAAATGCTATAATTATTTGAATTAAAACGTTTTAGATGCAATAGAAATGTCCGGTATCAATATTGATATCATCGAGCCAAGTTTAAAGAAAAACTCATACAGGAAAAAAAGAAAGATTTCGCGAGCTGGTACATAACTCATTTGATGTGATCGCTGTTCTGTGGAAAATCAAAATATGGATTTTCTACTTTAATTCTTAAAAGCTTATCGAAACTTCTTAGATTTATTTAAAAGATTAATACGTGGCTTGATTGCATAAATACACATCAAAACTACTATCTATAATATGTTTGAATTTTTATTAATTGATGAAACTATTATTTTTTTAAAATCAATTACTAAAAGCTGAACCGCCAATCACTCTTTTGAGTATCAAAATCCTCATGTAATTGTATAAGTGTAGAAAAATAAGGAGATTAGGTAATTCTGATAACCATGTATTCCTTCAAAAACATATTTAGTGGGCTTAAGTAATCACTTACTGAAAGATTTGTTATCTGCCGGAAAAATTATGGCATGTTTTTTATTTATTTTTTTGAACATTAAATACATTTTTAAAAAATAAAAAAACATGAAAACAGCGACATCAAAAGCCGCCACAGACGGCACTAAACCCACCGCCAAAAAGGAATCATCCGGCAGCAGTTCTTTAATAGCGAAAGGCTTGCGCGAATTATTTGAAGACGAGTTAAAAGACATTTATTGGGCAGAAAAAGCTTTGACAAAAGGGATTCCCAAAATGATAAAAAATGCTACATCGCAGGAATTGATTGATGCATTGGAAGATCATCTTGAAGTAACAAAAGGCCATGTAGAAAGATGTGAAAAGGCCTTTGAACTTTTAGGAAAACCGGCTAGAGCAAAAAAATGTGAAGCCATGGAAGGTTTAACAAAAGAGGCGGAAGAAATAATGGAAAGCACAGAAAAGGGCATGGTTCGCGACGCAGGAATTATTTCCGCAGCGCAAAAAGTAGAGCACTATGAAATTGCCAGTTACGGAACTTTATGCGCTTTCGCAAATACACTCGGCGAAAATGAAGTTGCTGACCTTTTAGAGCAGACATTAAATGAGGAAAAAGAAGCTGATCAGACTTTAACAGGAATAGCGGAATCATCAATCAATGTGGAAGCTGTAAGCGAAGAAGGCTGATCTTAATTTGAGAAGAGAATTCCCTAAGAAAACTGCTTACGGAATGAAGCAGGCGACGGACTACTTGTATGAAGTGTCCGTCTTTTTTTTGAAAT
This sequence comes from Ginsengibacter sp., assembly GCA_039922575.1. Lineage (GTDB taxonomy): Bacteria > Bacteroidota > Bacteroidia > Chitinophagales > Chitinophagaceae > Ginsengibacter. Next base: position 8,238 of record JBDTEK010000194.1, on the reverse strand, counting down.
ATTTCATAGTGATAGGTTGCTAAACGAGAAACTTCCGCTATTTTCGAAACCATTTTATGGGATTTCAATTGATCATGAATACATTAATCAATTATTAAAATGCATATCGGGAGAAAGGGCAAAATTGACGAAATTGAAAAGAAAAAAAATATAGTGTAGAAGTTGCGCTGGACTGCTGGAGATAAAATGAAGAACTGAAAAACGTGACATTACAATCACGGCCAAATAAGCGAAAAAGTAAAAAATGGTTACAATAAATCAAGTTTCCTTAAGGCTGCTTTCATATTAATTCCTTTCCCTAAGACCGGCTTAAAAAGATCGCCTTCCAGTTTCATTCTTGCTATTGCATTGCCACTCGTGAAGTCCTTCATTTTCAATCCTTTTTTTACTTCTTCCCAGTGTAAAGGCATGGATACTGTTGCACCGGGCTTTGGCCTTACGGAATAAGGCGCGGCCAGTGTTGCCTGAGGCCTGTTTTGCAAAAAATCGACATACATTTTTCCGTTCCGGTTACTGACCAATCTTTCTATGCTCGTAAATTTCGGCAACTCTTTATGTACAAGGGTTGCTATTTTTCTGGCAAATTCTTTTGAATCTTCATAAGAATATTTTGCGCCTAAAGGAAAATAGATATGCAAGCCAGTGGAACCCGAAGTCTTGCAATAGCAGCTGATACCAACAGTCTCCAAAATCTCTTTTGTAACCTGCGCAGTTTCAATAACCTGAGCGAAACTGTTCTGATCAGGATCCAGATCAATGATGCACCAATCTGGATTATCAGGATTTGCAGCAGTGCTGCTCCAGGGGTTTATTTCAATACACCCAAGGGAAACAAGATACAATAAGCTGGCCTCATCCGTAATCATCATAAAGTTTTTATCGCCATCAACCTTGCTGTGATAAGGAAATGTTTTAATCCAGGACGGCACTTTTCCTGTCATATCTTTTTGATAAAAACTTTTGCCATTTATTCCGTTCGGAAAACGGTTATGGGACTGGGGACGATTTTTTAAATAAGGTAAAATAAATGGTGCTGCCTGGTAATAATAATTGATCAGGTCTCTTTTGGTAATCTTTTCTGCTGGCCAGAAGATCTTACTTAGATTGGTAAACTTCAAATCATGGCCATTAATTTTTCTTACCTGTGTCTCCTCGCTCGGATTCAATAAACTTTTTCTTGATTCTTGTGGCGCATCGGGAATAATTTTTTGCTTAATTAATTTGGACTTTTCTTTAAGTACTTTTTTGGGATCAACCTCTTTTTCCAAAACTATCTCAGACGGGTTTTTATCCTCGCGGATTCCTTCAAAAGAAGGATGGCGCATCACTCCATCGCTGGTCATTTCTCTGAAACTGACCTCACAAATCAATTCAGGCTTAAGCCATATGGCTACGGCTTTTGGGGGATCGGGTCTGAACCTTGATGGTTTGTTTACATCGGGAACGTGAGTGAACGGACTTTTGGCAATGATGAGCGCCTTGAATTTTTTCATCATCTGCTCCTGTAATTTGTTTGTAAATCCAGTGCCAATCTTTCCTGTATAAACCAACCCTGACTTTTCAAATACGCCTACCAACAACGAACTAAACTTTTTTGAAGATCCTTCATTTCGAGTAAACCCGCCAATGACTACTTCCTGCCGCTGCTGGGTTTTTATTTTAAGCCAATCTTTGGAGCGTGTGCCCGGATGGTAAAGGCTATCTTCTTTTTTAGCCATGATTCCTTCCAGCGACATTTCTTCAGCCAGCCGGAAAAATTCCAGGCCATTGGTTTCAAAATTTTCGCTTATCCTTATTGTTTCACCTGGCGGTAAAATACTTTTTAAAATCTTTCGTCTTTCTATCAGCGGTAGAGTTGAAAGGTTTTTCCCTTTATACCATATGATATCAAAAACATAATAAACTAATTCGCCATCTGCTTCGCTCCTCCATCCCTGCAAACTGCCGAAATCAGCGATTCCTTTTTGATCAATGCTTACTATTTCTCCATCAATGACAGCATCTAAATCCCATCTTTGTAGTTCGCGGTGAATAGGATAAAATTTGTCATTAAATGATTTGGCATTCCGTGACAATAGTTCAACGGTGCCATTTTTTATTAAAGCGATGGCGCGATATCCATCCCATTTAACTTCGTACATCCAGCCCGGCGCATCAAATGGTTTATCAACCAATGTGGCGAGCATAGGAGCAATGCTCTTTGGAAATTTTGATTTCTTTTGTTGCGATAATAATTGTTCAACCGTATTATCTTTTTCCATCAGTATTTTTTAATGATAAAAAGTATTAGATAAATAAATGCAATAAATTATGTGCCAGTAATCTTTCAAAGTTTTACACTTAGTGCCGTTATGATTTGTTGTACTCTAAGGGCTGTGGCATATCCCGATAAGAGCAGCAAAACACAGGTAAGAAATATTCAATGAAATAAAAGGACTTAATACCAGGGAGGGGAGATTATGTCTCTAACGGCCTGATTATAAGCGGCTACCCTAAAGGTTTATATAAATATGAAAGCATGCCTGAGAACGATTAGTTAATTACCTACCATTATCTTCAACAGATTAAAATGGTTATTTATAGGCTGCAAAATGTATTTGGTGCGTTATCCCCCGGAAGTGCGATATTTTTATGCATTTTTACATAAGTATGAAAAGATTGGTATTGCATATTGCCTTTTGGTTGGTTTATTTGTTTCAAAACATACTTCTCATTTTTCTTTTAAATACCACCCGAATCCAACTGTCAACTGACAAAAATTTACTGCTCTCCGTCGAACATAGTTTGGTTTTGCTATTACCCAAATTATTATTTACTTACTTCATTTTATTGGTAACACTTGATAAAATAACTAGGGAAGGTTTTCGAAAAAAATGGACATTTTATTCTATCCTTGCTTTAATATTTGCTTTGTTATTTTATAGAGGATTGTTAGTTTTTTTTATCGATCCGGTAATCTACGGTTGGGCTCATGACTCTAATCCATTTTTTTATGCTTTGGGATTTCCTGTTGCGCTAATGGACATAGGGTTTGTTTCGGGAGTTGCTATTGCCATAAAACAAATCGAACAGCAATTGAAGAGAACCAAAGTGGAGCAACTTCTGGCTAAAGAGAAATTGGAAACCGAATTAAAATATCTTCGGCATCAGACTAACCCGCACTTTTTGTTCAATACTCTTAATAATATTTATGCATTAGCCAGGAAAAAATCCGGCGATACTGCAGATGCCATTATGAGATTGTCAAAATTATTACGCTTTATGTTATATGATGCAGCAAAACCATTTATTACTATCCGGGATGAAATTAAGATTATGGAAGATTATATTGATTTGGAGAGGATGCGATATAATGAAAGACTAACTGTAAGCTTCCTGAAAAATATAGATGATGACCAGGAATTAATTTCTCCCTTGCTTTTACTACCTTTTGTAGAAAACGCGTTTAAACACGGGGCGAGTGAAAGCAGGTTTTTATCATACATTCATATTGACATGAGATTGCATGATGGATTGCTTAAATTTATGATAAAGAACACTAAGGAGAATAATAACAAGAAATACCCAGGTGCCAGCATTGGATTGAACAATGTAAAAAGACAATTGGAATTGCTATATACGGAACATGATTTGCAGGTGATGAATGAGGATTCGCTTTTTCTTATATCACTAACAATCAATCTTAAAAGTTATGCAAAAAATGAATTGCCTGATAGTAGAAGATGAACCTCTGGCAGCAGAAGTGCTGGAAGACTACATAAAACAGGTTTCGTTTTTGCAATTAGCCAATACATGTAGTGATGCGATTTTTGCTTTAGAAGTATTGCAAAGAGAGAAGATCGATCTTATATTTTTAGACATTCACTTACCTAAATTAAAAGGGCTCGACTTTATAAAAGCCCTGGAGAGTCCCCCTAAAATAATTATCACTTCAGCCTATCAAGATTATGCATTGCAGGGGTATGAATTAAATGTGATAGACTATTTACTTAAGCCAATTGAATTCAATCGTTTTGTTAGTTCAGTGAATAAAGCCCATCAGAAAAATAACCTGCCCCAATCAGTCATTACCCACCAGATAAGTGAACGGCAGTTCCTGTTTTTTAATGTTGGGAAGAAAAAAATAAAAATTTTTCTTGATGAGATCCTTTACATAGAAAGTTTGAAAGAATATATTAAAATTGTTTCAAAGGGAAAATCGATTCTTACAAAATTTCAATTAGGACAAATAGAAGAGCTTCTTAGCAATAGTAATTTTCTTCGCGCCCATCGTTCTTTTATCATAGCAAAAAATAAAGTTGATGCATATACTGCTACTGACATAGAGATTAATGGATTTTTAATTCCAGTGGGCAGAAGTTATAAAGAAAACGTATATGCGCAATTGGAAAAATAAGAAATTTATTATTTATTTTTTCATCCAAGTAGCTTTCTGTAGGGCAATAGTAGTAGTTCATAGACTTTATTGAATCAAATACCAATTAGTATAGATTTTTAATTGTCATAGACTATTGAAAGTAATTACTATTCTTTCTTAATTAAAAAATTTTTCAAAGCCAATGAAGATTAAATTCATAACATTACTATGTATGTTTTCTTTATTACCCGGATCAGAAATAGTACTCGGACAAAGTAAAGGAAAAGATCAAACTATCGAGCGACCCTTTGTATTGGGCGTAATTGATGAAATCCAATCAGCAGTTCTTTCAGAAAAAAGAATTTTGAATATTTATTTACCAGAAGGGTACAATAAAAATGATACAATTAAATACCCGGTTGTTTATTTACTGGATGGATCAGCTGATGAAGATTTTATTCATATTGTAGGTTTATATCAATTCAATAGTTTTCCATGGATCGACAGAGTGCCGAAATCTATCGTAGTTGGAATTGCCAGCGTTGATAGGAGACGGGATTTTACCTGGCCAACCACGGTCGAAAAGGATAAAATTAAAAATCCGACTACGGGCGGTTCCGCCAAATTCATATCTTTTTTAGAACACGAATTACAACCGTTTATCGAAAAAAAGTATAAAACTAATTCAACCAAAACAATTATTGGCCAATCATTAGGTGGGCTTTTAGCAACTGAAGTATTATTGACCAAACCCACTTTGTTCAATAAGTATATAATCGTTAGCCCAAGTTTGTGGTGGGATAATGGATCGCTACTTAAAAAATCTTCCGATCTACTTATGCCAGGTTTTAATCAATCAATAGATGTCTATATTGCTGTTGGAAAGGAGGGACTCGTACCAGGTGACTATCCTCGTGTGATGGAAGTTGATGCGAATTTATTGGCTGAAAAAATTAAGTCCACTAAAAGCAAAAGTGTCAAAATATATTTTGATTATTTACCAGAGGAAGATCATGCAACCATTATGCATTCGGCGGTTTTTAATGCCTTACGTTTCATATATCCTAAACCAGTAGCAAATAATAATTAAGTAAAACACATGTTATAAAATATGGTGCGTTAGTAACTCTAAGTGAAATAAAGTTTGGATCAATGAAGATAAATTAGTCACTATTAATAGTCACTATTAAAATTTTGAAAGATCAAATTTCTGTTAGCACAGAGGTTCAGGATAATATCCTGGAAAATGAAAATACTTAGAGATGGAAACGCATTAGAAAGATTATGAAAAGAATTTACAGCATTGACTTTACAAGAGGGCTTGTTATGATCATTATGGCCTTAGACCATGTTAGAGATATGATTCATCTCAATTCTATCACGCAAAGTCCTACAAATTTAGCTACCACGTCACCCATTCTTTTCTTCACCCGATGGATCACTTATTTGTGTGCTCCTGTTTTTGTTTTTTTGGCAGGCACTTCAGCATTTATATCTTTTAGAAATAAAAATAATTTTCAAAGAAGCAAAAATTTTTTATTGAAGCGAGGATTATATTTAATACTGCTTGAATTTGTTATTGTAAATTTCGCATTGTTTTTTGACCTTGGTTTTCACACGTTTATTTTTGAAGTAATTGCTGCCATTGGCTTTGGGTTTATTGTTCTCGCTCTATTGCTAAAATTACCTATAAAAACTATCGGCATTATCGGGATCATTATTATATTTTGTCATAATCTTTTCCTCCTTATTCCATTCAAGCAAGATTCAATATTGCAAACTATTTTATCACTATTCTTTTTGCCTGGGGCCTTCCCATTTTCGCATTTCGTTTTTATTATGGCTTATCCTCCAATACCATGGTTAGGTATTATGCTGGTAGGTTTTGCATTTGGTAAATATTTTGAATTAGTGGATATTAAAAGAAAAAGATTATTCCTAAAAATCGGATGCACCGCCCTAATATTATTTATTATTATTCGTTTTATAAATATTTACGGTGATGCAATTCCATGGTCTTATCAAAAAAGTGGTTTATATTCTTTTCTTTCGTTCATAAATATTACCAAATATCCTCCCTCTCTTTTGTTTAATCACTTTAGGTATTATGTTTTTAACCCTTGCATTTGCTGAAAGGACACAAGGTAAATTCAGTAATATTGTTTCTGTGTATGGAAAAGTGCCTTTGTTCTATTTTCTTATCCATTTTTTTCTTATTCATTTAATATTACTTGCAATAATGTTTCTGCAAGGTTTTCATTGGGCGCAACTTGATTTCGCCTCGGGAACCTTTGGCAGGCCCAAAAGCATGGAAAGTGGCTTACCTCTTTGGGCAATTTATTTAATATGGATTAGTGTTGTTGTCATTCTATATAAACCGTGTAAATGGTTTGGAAATTACAAAGCAATGCATAAGCAATGGTGGCTGAAATATATTTAGATACTATCTGCATTAATATACAGTCAATTTAATCCATTATTAATTACAAGTAAATATGATATTGTAAAACTGCTTTAATATTTTAAAGTCCGAATTATCGTCGTTCTAATTTAAGCTTGGATTTTGTAATATAAGAGCAGCTCACACAGAAAAAAATTAATTTTATAAAAGATGCAAACTGTTTTCTGTTAGTATAAAAGAGTTGTTTATTGATTTTTAATTTAAAGATTCCACTTTTTGATGAACTTGGTTGGATTGATTTAAAAGCTTAAAGATGATCACCATTTGTAAAGTCGGTCGTTTATTTATCAGTCTTAGCATCATTGCATTTGGAATTCAGCAGTTGGCGGTTCTGGATTTTCGAACGGCAATAATTTCGGGTTTCCCTGGTTGGGACCACACGATGATAGCCGTTCCAATTATAACGGACCTGGCAATGATTATTACAGGAGTTCTTATTTCCGGGATTATAAAAGTTGGAGATAATCTTAAAAAGAAAATTTCTTTCTATCTCGGCTTTTACTTTATTGTACTCATTTTTGTTAGCCACATTCCCTATCTACTTTTCATTTATCCATATAAACTAAGCCACTTAGGCTCTTGGGGCGATCTTCTAAAGGAATTATCATTCTCAGGAGGGGCATTTATTGTGGCCGGTTCTTTTTTAGATAATTACAAAAAAAACAATTTATTTACCCAGTGCTTCAAGAAGAGTGATTCCTGCAGGACGTATTTTTTTTTGCGCAACTCTTATTTTATACGGATGCACTGATTTTGTTTATGACATTTCAGCAATAGTGTCCAAATGGTTTGGCATGGCGAAGTTTTGGAACCATTTTGGAGGAGCTGCCCTTATAGAACTTTTATTATATCAAAATAAATTAATTAAAATATGACATCAATGACAAAAGAGTTTGCCATCGTGTTTGCGCAGTCTTGGGTTGACGCCTGGAATAATCACGATCTGGAAAAAATACTATCGCATTATTCTGATGACTTTACAATTGAATCACCCATGGCTGTAAAATTATACCCACAAAGTGGCGGAACTGTAGTTGGCAAAAACGAGGTTAGAAAATATTGGAAAATTGGTCTTGAAAAAAGCCCTCATTTAAAATTTGAACTTTTAGATATATTGGTGGGGGTGCATAGTTTATCGCTTTTTCTATTCAACTCTGCATCTCAAAAAAAATCCGTTGAGGTAATGAGTTTTAATGCGGAAATAAAGGTTTATAGAGCTATCGTAAATTTTTGCGAATAAAATTCCAATTATACAATTGATATTAATGCTGTTTAAGTGTTAACAAACCTTTGTAATAAGTCCGATCTTTCAAACTTTGAATTATGTAAACATAGAATGCCATAAAATGAAAAAAAGTCCCGATGATATACAGGACTTTATTTGCGGACCGGACGGGACTACACATTTAATCTGTAACTA